>JAGNNA010000001.1 GCA_017990895.1 Reyranella sp. | reverse complement strand
TGGGCCGACCTCGGCGAGACCCTGTACAAGCCGACCGGCACCCTGGCATTGACCGGTAATGGCGCGGACTGGGCAGAAAAATCGGCCGCCGCCCTCGCCTCGATCGGCAAGCCAATGACCGAACTTTCGATGTCGCAGTTGCCGGAACGATTCCCCCTGCTCGACACCAAGGGGCTCGAGCGCGCCTTCTGGATCGACACCGGCGGCGTTCTGCTGGCGCAGGACATCGTGGCGGGGCTCGCACGCCATCTCGGCACGCATCCCAAGGTGACCCTCCACGGCGACACAGCCGTGCGCGCCGTGGATCTCGAGCGCGGTCGCATCGTCACGGAAGCGGGCGCGACGCACGGGGGCGACGTCGTCGTGGTGGCAGCGGGCGCCTGGGTCCCGCGCCTGCTGCCGGCACTCGCCACCCGCGTCGTGCCCTCGCGCCAGGTCGTGATCTATTTCGACCTGCCGGAGGATCAGCGCACGGCTTGGGCGAAGGGTCCGATGATCATCGAAAAGACCGGCGACGTCGGCCTCTATCTCGTGCCGCCCGTCCGCGGTCGCGGCATGAAAGTGGGCGACCACGAGTTCAGCCGCAACGGCGACGCCTTGGCACCGCGCGATGCCCGGGAAAGCGAGATGCGCGCCCTGCTCGATCGCTGCGGCAGCCTGCTGAAGGGGTTCGACCGCTGGACCATCCGCAATCTCAAGGTCTGTTTCTACAGCGTGACCGACGATGAGCGCTTCATCGTGGAGAAGGCGGGCGCAAGGGGTTGGGCGATGTCCCCCTGTTCCGGCCACGGTTTCAAGTTCGGCACCCTGATGGGTCTCGAACTCGCTCGGACCATCGCCGAGGCTCGCAACGCCGCAGCACATGCGCGCTGGGCGGCCGGTCTGGTCGGCGATGGTCCGACCTGACAAAATGCAGCGATCCAGGGAGAGAAACTGAAATGGCAACTGCCAAGCGCCGTACGTCGAAGGCTGCACCCAAAAAGGAAACCGGGTTGCGCCAGGGTCTCGCCACCTACGGTGATGCGGGATTCTCCCTGTTCCTGCGCAAGGCCTTCATCAAGGCCGGCGGCTATTCCGACGACGCGCTCGACCGGCCGATCGTGGGCATCACCAATACCTTCTCCGACTACAATCCGTGCCATGGCAACGTGCCGGACCTGATCGAGGCGGTGAAGCGCGGCGTCATGCTGGCCGGCGCGCTGCCGATGGTCTTCCCGACCGTGTCGATCCACGAGAGCTTCTCCCACCCGACCAGCATGTTCCTGCGCAACCTCATGTCGATGGACACCGAGGAGATGATCCGCGCGCAGCCGATGGACTCCGTCGTGCTGATCGGAGGCTGCGACAAGACCCTGCCGGCCCAGCTCATGGCCGCAGCGAGCGCCGACCGGCCGGCGGTCGTGCTGCCGGTGGGACCGATGCTGGTCGGCCATTTCAAGGGCGAGGTACTGGGCGCCTGCACCGACTGCCGCCGCCTTTGGGGCCAGTATCGCGCCGGCACCTTCTCCGAGTCCGACATCGAGCAGGTGAGCGAGCGGCTGGCGCCGACCAAGGGCACCTGCATGGTGATGGGCACCGCCAGCACGATGGGCTGCATCGTGGAAACCCTGGGCATGGGGCTGCCGACCAGCGGTTCGATCCCCGCGACGCATTCGGACCGGCTGCGCATCGCCGAGCAGACCGGCCGGCTCGCCGCCGAGATGGCGGTCAGGCAGGGTCCAAAGCCCAGCGAGATCATGACCAAGGCCGCTTTCCGCAACGCGCTCACCGTGCTGCAGGCGATCGGTGGCTCGACCAACGCGCTGGTGCATCTCACGGCCGTGGCACGTCGCCTCGGGATCGAGATCGAGCTGGAAGAGTTCGACGAGATCGGCCGAAACGTGCCGGTGCTGGTCGACCTGAAGCCGTCCGGCGATCACTACATGGAGCACTTCCATTGGGCCGGCGGCAACTCGCGCCTGATGAAGGAGATCCGCAAGAATCTCGACGAGAAGTGCAGGACGGTCGCGGGCAAGACGCTGAAGCAGGTCATCGACGCCGCGGAAATGGTGCCCGGTCAGACCGTGATCCGCACGCCCGCCAATCCGATCAAGCCGACCGGCGGCATGGCCGTGTTGCGCGGCAACCTCGCGCCGCGCGGCGCCGTGATCAAGCACGCGGCGGCCTCGCCCGCGTTGCTGACGCATACCGGCCGGGCCGTGGTGTTCGAATCGCTGGAGGACCTTGCCGCCCGCGGCGACGACCCGAACCTCGACGTGAAGGCGGACGATATCCTCGTGCTGCGCAATGCCGGGCCCAAGGGCGCGCCCGGCATGCCCGAGGCGGGCTCTTTCCCCATCCCGATGAAGCTCGCCCGCGCCGGCGTGAAGGACATGATCCGCATCTCCGATGCGCGCATGAGCGGCACGGCATTCGGCACCATCGTGCTGCATGTCGCGCCCGAGGCCGCCGTGGGCGGGCCGCTCGCGCTGGTCAAGACCGGCGACCGCATCACCCTCGACGTGCCGAAGCGCCGGCTCGAGCTCCATGTCGATGCCAGGACGCTGGCGGCCCGCAAGAAGGCCTGGACGGCGCCGCCGGCCCATCCCGGCAGCGGGCGCGGCTATACCGGACTGTTCTTCAAGACCGTGCTGCAGGCCGACGAAGGCGTCGATTTCGATTTCCTCGGGCCGGAAAAGTGACCGAAGCCAGGCTCCCGCGCATCTCGGTCGTCGTCACCTGCTACAATTGCCGTGACTACATCGCCGCCGCCATCCGTTCGGTCGCACACCAGACTTTGCGCGACTTCGACTGCGTCATCGTCGACGACGCCTCGACCGATGATTCGGTCGCGGTCGTTCAGCAGACGCTCGCAGAGCTTGCCGACTCCCGCTTTCGCCACATCCGCCTCGACAAGAATGTCGGGCAGACCGGCGCCACGCGTCGGGGCCTCGCCGAGACGAACGCGATGTTCGTCTGCTTCCTCGACTCCGACGATCTGTGGAACCCGGACTTCCTCGAACGCCATCTCGCCGCCCACCTGAACGAGAGCTACGCGGTGGGCTTCACCGCGTGCAATGCACGGCTGATCAACGGTCAGGACGAGCTGATCGCCGGCGGCATGTACTGGTTCGGCAAGGATCGCGCCCACGCCGACCGTGACCAGGCCTTCGTTCCCCTCGATGCGACCCGCGTGCCGACGCTCGACACATCACGCGGCACCGCCGGATGGCAGAGCCACACGCCCTATCGCCTCTACACCAAGCGCGTGGTGCACTGGGTCTGGGTCAGCACCTCGTCGATGATGTTCCGGCGTTCGCTGATCAATCTCGTCTTTCCCAAGGACGAGGAGGCGTTCCGTCTGCACATGGACTTCTACGTCGTCGTCATGGCGCAGATGGTCGCCGGCTCCCTGCTGATCGACGATGCCCTCTATTCCTACCGGCTCCACGGCAGAAACGGTGCGGCCGACAATCCCGTGTTGGGCGGTCGTCTCCATCTGTCGAGCCGGAACTGGGGTAACACCTATTCGCAGATGCTTGACCGCATGCTCGATGCGATGATCCGCGATCAGGAGCGGCTCGTGACGGCGCTCGGAGATCGCCAGTACCGCCGCATGGTCCTGCGAATGCGGGCAGCACGGGCGAATCCGGTTGTCAGCTGGGCACTTACAATCCGCAGTTGGTTGATTTAGCATTATACCTGCTTCATCCTAAAAAGGCTGACTATTCCGTCACCGACGGGAATCACGGGGGAGAGTCATCTTGAGCAGGTTCGGACGGCGCGTGAGCGCTTTCGCGCTGCTGTTGGCCGGTGGCATGGCTGCTGTCGTGGCCGACGCGCGTCCGGCCGCAGCGCAGACATCGACCGTTTCGGCGGCCGACGAGGCCGAGTACGACGCGGCCTTCCAGGAAATGCTGCGGAAGCCGTCCGATCTCGACACGCTGTTCAAGTTCGCAATGATCGCATCCAAGACCGGCAATCTCGAAGGCGCCATCTCGGCCTTGGAACGCATGCTCGTGGTCGATCCGGACCTGCCGCGCATCCGCCTCGAGTTGGGCGTCCTCTACTACAGGCTCGGCTCCTTCCAAGTCGCCCGCCGCTACTTCGAGACGACGCTGAAGTCGGATTCACTGCCACCCGACGTCAAGAGCCGCGCGGAGCAGTTCCTCTCGGAATCGGAGAAGCGGCTGACGCGTTCGCGCTTCAGCGGCGAGATCTTCGCCGGCATGCGTTATCAGTCGAACGCAAACCTCGGGCCGCCGACCTCGAGCGTCCGCCTCTTCGGCCAGGCGGCCAACCTGAACCAGTCGGCTCTGGGCACCGCCGACTGGGGCGCCGTCACCTCGGGCTTCGTCCGCCACACCTACGATCTCGGCCAGAACAACCGGGCCCAGCTCGAAACCCAGTTATCGGGCTACCTCAACCGGCAGTTCCAGATCCAGGCCGCCAACGTCTCCATCCTCGACCTGACCTCGGGACCGCGCTTCCAGGCGTTCCAAGGTATCTTCGAGGATGTCTCGCTGAAGCCGTACGGCTCCGTAGGCTACATCTGGGTCAACGACGTGCCGTACTACGGCAGCTTCGGATCGGGTCTCGAAGTGGGCACGCTGCTGTCGGACAGACTGCGCAACACCACGAACTTCAACTGGCGGCGGCAGATGTACCAGAACAGCTGGTACCTCCCGGCCAACAACCAGTTCACCGGCGTCGAGTACACCGTCAACACGACCTTCCAGTACCAAGTCAACAATGCCCTGATGCTCTACGCCAACGGCAACCTCCAGCGCTACCAGACCGACAGCACACCCTGGCAGAACTACACGCTCTACGGCGCCGGTGGCGGCATGTCCTTCTCCTTCGCCGATCCGCTCTTCAAGAGCCAACTGCCCTGGAGCATCAGCCTGTTCGGGAACGTGCAATGGTGGTATTATGATCAACCTGACGCCGTGGTGGACCCGACCGTTACGCGTCAACAAACCGACACTATTCTGAATATAACCCTCTCCGTTCCCTTCGATCAGCGGACGGTGTTCACGGTGTCGGGCGGACGGTTCGTGCGATCGGCGGACATTCCCAATTACGCCTTCACGAACAACAGTGCGCTCGTCGGAGTAACCTGGCGCTTCTAGCGCCGCTCAGGAGATCACAGTGACCACCAGACTTCCCGCCACGAGCCTGTCCCTTCTGACCGCCGCGCTTCTCGCCGCGGGCACCTCCCTGCTGCCGGCCGCGGCCGGCGCCAAGGTCGGCGTCACCTCGGCGGCCGATGGCGACCCGCGCGGCAAGCCGCCCGCGGAAGCCGAGCGCGTACTGCGCGTCGGTGTGGACGTGCAGGCGAACGAAGTGATCACGACGCAGGCCAACGACCGTGCGCACCTGATGTTCCTCGACGGCACCTCCCTGTCCGTCGGACCTAACGCCCAGCTCACGATCGACAAGTTCGTCTACGATCCGTCGACCAAGACCGGCGACCTAGCCATCAATGCCAGCAAGGGCGTCTTCCGCCTGGTCGGCGGCAAGATCAGCAAGACCAACGCCATCACTGTCACGACGCCTTCGAGCACGATCGGCATCCGCGGCGGCATCAGCGTCTTCAATGTCGACCTGCAGCAGACGATGTCGATCTTCGTCTTCGGCATCAGCATGACCGTCGGCGCCGGCGGCAAGCTCGAGATGGTCACGCGTCCCGGCTTCCAGGTGACGACATTCTTCGGCGGACTGCCGGGCCTTGCCACTGCGGTGCCTCAGGGCGCTCTCGGTGCCCTTTTCGCCCAGCTCGAAGGCACCCGGAGCGGCGGCCAGGGCGGTGCCGATCAGGCCGCGCAGAGCTCCGGCTTCTCGGGCGCCAATTCGGGACAGGGCTCCGGCAATACTTTGGGCGACCGCTTCGGCAGTGGTCCGGGGCCGCGCAACGCGAACCCCAGCAACATCGTGACCAATGCGCTGACAAATTCCTTCGAGACAGCACCGTCCAACCTTCCAGAAATCGTCTCGAAGGCGAACCAGTCGCAGCAGACGATCACGTACAATGGCGTGATGGGCGGTCTCGTCCGGAACAACGGCAGCAATTCCTTCGGCACGGGTACCTATCAGCAGGTCTGGTCGATGGGCTCGAACAGCGGCACCACAACCGCGAATTTCAACAACAGCAGCTACAGCGGGACGACGACCCGGACCGGCAACTACGGATTCCAGGCGACCATGCCGACGACCAATCCGAGCACGCCCGGTCGAACGATGAATATGAACGGCGCCTTCATCGGTCAGGGATATCCCAACGATCAGGCCGGAACCTTCTCGGTGAACGGTCCGAACTATCAGGCCGGAGGCGCCTTCGTGGGCCAGAAGGCAGGCAGTTCTCCGGCGCACTGAGACCCGGCATCAGCCGATCCTCACGGCGATGAAGTCGGCGATGGCGGCGACATCGTCACGCCGGAACCACGGTAGATTGCTTTCCATAGGCCGGTGATCGGCGGCGATTGCCACAATGGCAGGATCGCCCGATGCCAGCGGCTCGGCCTCGGGCATGGCCCGCACTTCGATCTTGAGGTGCGATTCGCGCTTGTAGCCCTCGATCAGCACGAGGTCCGCGGGCGCGAGCCGCGCCAGAACATCCGAGATCGACGGTTCCGGTGCCTCGCACATGATGGCGTAGCGCCGGCCGCCGACGAGCGCGACTTCGCCGGCGCCGGCTGCGCGATGACGATAGGAGTCGGTGCCCTGCCGGTCGATGTCTATGTCATGATGGGCGTGCTTGATGGTCGACACCCGCCACCCGCGTCGCACGAACTCGGCCACCAGCCGCTCCGTCAGCGTCGTCTTGCCGGCGTTCTTCCAGCCGGTGATACCGAAGACGCGCGGCGCGCTCACGCGATGATCCGTTCCGCACGGGCATAGACGGTCAGGCGTTCGTCGCGCACGAAGGCCGCCAGAGCGATACCCGCCTGCTCCGCCGTCTCGATGGCGAGCGACGTCGGTGCGGAAACGGCGGCGATCGCCGAGGCTCCGATCGCCGCCGCCTTCTGGACCATCTCGTATGAGCAGCGGCTGGTCACGACCACGAAGCCGCCGGGCCCGGAGGGGCCGCTTCGGACCAGCGCGCCGGCCAGCTTGTCGAGTGCGTTGTGACGACCGACATCCTCGCGCACGGCGACCAGCGTGCCATCGGCCGACGCCCAGCCCGCGGCGTGCGTGGCGCCGTTCGTCCGGTTGATCTTCTGATGCTGCGGCAGTCCCGCCATGGCCCGCTCGATCGACGACCGCGCCACCGGTCGGGGATCGGACACCGCCGGGACCGGACGCAGTGCCGCGTCCAGGCTGTCCACACCACACAGGCCGCAGCCGGTGCGACCGGCGAGGCTGCGCCGCCGTTCCTGGAGACCGGCTATGCGTTGCGCCGCGATCTCGAGCCGCACCTCTATGCCGCGCCCGACCGGCTCGGCCTCGATGTCGTAGATTTCCGACGATCGCTCGACGATCCGCTCGGTGAGGGAGAACCCACGGGCGAAATCCTCGAGGTCGCAGGGCGTCGCCATCATAACGGCATGGCTGATGCCGTTGTAGACCAGCGCCACCGCGACCTCCTCTGCGACCGTCTCCTCCAGCGTCACGCTCCCGCCGGTCGTGAGGCGAAGAACCGGCCGGCGGACCGAGCCCTCCTGGGTCATGCGGTAGTCTCGTCGATCCGCAGGTGCCGCCCCTCGCGATCGAAGAACAGGCCACGGTTCAGGACCAGCGGATCCGCCTTCACGTCGGCCTCGACTTCCTTGAGCTTTCGCGCGGCAACCGGGTCGGGCAGCGGGCCGCCTTCGTGGCCCAGCCCGACGAAGAAGGCGACGGCGTCCCAGGGCACCGGGCGCCGTCGAGCAGTGTTCGCATCTCCTGCCACGTCATCTCGTCACCGATCAGATGGGCGTAGCTCGATCGCAGCGGCAGGGCATTCGAGGATGTGATCCGCACGAGCAGGATGAAGATCGTGAACGGCCCCGTATCGGCGAACTGGGCCCGGAGCCAGTGCTCGAAATCGGTCGTCATCGCCCGCCTAGAATTCGACCACGGGCGTGGGCGGCACGTAGCGATCGAATACCTGGAGGAAGGGCTCGCCGCGCTCGGCCTCATACCACGCCTCGAAGGCCCGAAAAGCCGCGAGCGGATCGGCGATCACCGGCGGCTCGACCGGCCGGTCGGCCTCCGGCTCCGGCGGATGGGCCTCGGCATGGAGCGCCTCGGCGATCGGCCGCAACCAGTCGAGCAACGGCCGGGCGCCCTCGCCCAGTTCGCCCAGGCCATTCTCGATCCAGCCGATGTCGCGGAACAGCGCCTCGAGCTGGCGCTCCACCGCGACGTCGCGATCGGGCTCCAGCGCGGCGACCCGCGCCATGTCCGAGAGCGCACTGAGCCGCCGCCACGCAAACGTACGGGCGCGCTCGGCCTCCCTGATCTGGGCCTCGACGGCGGATCGCACCGTGCGCTCGGCCGTTTCGGCCGCGGTGCAATCCGCCTGGAGGCGGGCAATCAGGGACTCTGTGGCAGATGGCATGCTAGGAGTTGACCCGACAGGCGGCGCCGCCGCAAGCCTCTCTACTTGGCGTACTTGAGTTCGACCGCGGCCCAACCGGCAGCAACGTTCAGGCCGACGCCGACCGGCTGCAGGGTGATCTGGCGCTGCCGCCGCCCAGCAGGACATTGGCGCCCGACGTCCCGGCCGCCTGCGGTGCGCGGAAAGTCAGTCTTCCTTCTTCGCCCGCTCGATCGCCTCGAGAATCTCGGTGAGGCCGACGGAGTAGACGACTCCCTGCTTGTTCATCTCATGCCGGATCGTGCGGATGAGGCCGGCCTTCCGGATCATGAGATTGGCCAGTGCGATCTTTGCGTCCTCGTTCGTCACGTCGTCCTCTCGGGCCGTTCGGCGCATCCTCGTTATCCGGCCTAGCTTCTCTGCCCCCGAGCCTTCAGGACGTAACCGGTCGCCCTGAAACTCGAATCCTGGCGAATGGCCGCCGTCACGGCCGGGTCGTTGTGCGGGTTGCTGCTGGCGATCAGGGCATTCGTCTCCGCCTCGCAGATCGCACTGATGGTCTGTCCGACGGTCGACGCATCCGAGGTGTCGCCGGCATAGGGGGCGGCCTGCCTCTGTAGACAGGCGTCGCGCGCCTCGTAGGTCTTGTCGACCGCTTTCACGGTCCAAGGCTCCGAATACTGCTGGTTCACCGAACAGGCCGCCAGCGACAGCAGGGCGACGAGGATCAATGTACGCATCGGGGGACTGGACTCCAGACTAGCAAACGAGAATTGGCGGAAGAGAGTGGGAGTCGAACCCACTAAGAACCGGCTAACGGCCCTCTCTGGCTTTGAAGGCCAGCCGCCCCACCGGGAGCGCTTCCCCTCCGGGGCGGATGATTCACCAGAACCGATGCCGTGTCACCTGTCATACTGGGATGAAATTTCCCAAAGGATTCAAGACCATGACCATCGAATTGAAGTACGTCATCGCCAACGTTTCCGACCTTGCGGCGGCCGTCGCCTTCTGGCGGGACACCGTTGGCCTGAAGCTCAAGTTCGAGACCCCGGACTGGGCCGAATTCGACACCGGTCCGACCCGACTGGCCCTCCAACCAGCTTCACCCACAAATCCGGCAGGGACATGGCAGCCGGGTCTGCGTGTTCCCGATCTCGCCGACAAACGCGCCGAACTCTCCGCACGGGGCGTGAGCGTCGGCGGCGCGCCGCACGAGGAGCATGGTTTCCTGCTGTCCCTGTTCAGCGGGCCCGATGGCGCTCCGGTCAGCCTGAGCGGCCCCGTCCCTAAGTCGTAGGCGGCGGGCCGTACTGGCCCGCCTTCTGCGGCACCGCACGGCGCAGGTCGCCGCGCCGGATCGTGATGCCGTGGCGGTCGAAGAATTCCAGGATCTGGATCGCCAGCTTGCGCCCGTTGTCGAGCTTGTCGCGGAACTCGGCGGCGCTGAATTCGTGATCGAAGGCGTTCGCGATGCCGATCATCTCCGCCACCACCGGGCGCAGGAAGAAGTGGTCCGGTGCGACCTCAACGACCCTCCCCAGCTTTGACAGGCGCTGCAGCAGCCGGCGGGTGTCGGGCTCCGTGGCGCTGTAGGCCTGGGCGAAGTCACGGACCCTCGGCGGCTTGAAACGGTCGCGCGTCAGGTCGGCAGAGATCTTCTGCCACAGGGCCTCGTCGCGCGCCCCAAGCTTCAGCGAATGACCGGGCAGACGCAGGAAGGCACCGTCGACGACGACCGTCTTGGCGCGAATCTCCTGATCGAGCAGCGCCTTGAAAACAGGCGCCGGCCAGCGGCGCTTCAGGGACACGCGCAGACGCTCGGCCTGCAGGCCCGGCGCGTCGGCCCTGATCTCGTGGAAGGCCCTGAGCGTGTCGACGATGTCCTGGCGCGCCGCCGCAAAGGTCTCGGCGAGGAAGCCGAAGCCTTCGAGCTTCTCGCCCCCCGCCGCCTCGAGCTGTTTCTCGACCTCGGCGGGCCGGAGGTTGCGCGCCAGACCGAAGCGGCCCAGATCGACGAAGCCGCCTTCCAGGCGCAACAGCCGCGGCATGACCTCGTCATCGGTCTCGCCCAGTGCGGCCAGTTCCAGCAAACGCCGTTCGGCGCGGCGGTTGCGGGGAGGACCGAACGGATCGATGACCGTCCCGCCGGCCATCGTACGCGTTGCGGACGGATCGCGAAGGATGACCCGGTCGCCCGCGAGCGCGCCGACCTTCTCGTCCAGCACGATCTGGGCGAGCGCGGTGTCGCCCGGCACCAACCTTTCGCCTTCGAGCAGCGCCACACGGCCCATCACATGCGCCGCCCCGAGGTGAACGTGCACCAGCGACCAGTGCTTCAGCGGCTGGGCCTCCGACGCGAGCAGGTTCAGGCGAACGTCGATGCGGTCGGTCGGGGCGTGAAGCTCCGGGCTCACGACCCACTCGCCGCGCTTGATCGCGTCCTTGGAAAGGCGGGGACCGGTGAGGTTGAGCGCGCAGCGTTCGCCGGCGCGCCCGATCTCCGCGGGCCGGTTCTGGGCATGCAGCGAGCGCACCCGCGCCTCGATGCCGGACGGCGTCAGCAGCAGCCGGTCGTCGACCCTGATCTCACCGGCATGGATGGTACCGGTGACCACGACCCCCGCGCCGGACAGCACGAAGCAACGATCCACCGCCAGCCGCGCGAAGCCTGCCGCACCCTTGCCGCTCTCGCCGAGGACCAGCAGCTTTTCCTTCAGCTCGTCGATCCCCTGCCCGGTCACCGCCGAAACCGGCACGATCTCCGCGCCGCGCAGCGAGGTCGTGGCGAGCAGGGTCTCGATCTCGGCCATCCGCTCGAGTTGCTGGTCGTCGTTGGCGAGGTCGGCCTTGGTGAGAGCCACGATGCCGCGATCGAGCCCGAGCAGGTCGAGGATCTGCAGATGCTCCACGGTCTGCGGCTTGATCCCCTCGGCGGCCGACACGACGAGCAGCGCCGCATCGATGCCGGTAGCGCCGGCCAGCATATTGTGCACGAAGCGCTCGTGGCCGGGCACGTCGACGAAGCCGAGCTGTCGGCCGTCGCCGAGATCGCTGTAGGCATAGCCCAGGTCGATGGTGATGCCGCGCGCCTTCTCCTCCTTGAGACGGTCGGCATCGACGCCGGTCAGCGCCTTCACCAGGGCGGTCTTGCCGTGATCGATATGGCCTGCGGTCCCGACGATCATGACAAAGGCTCCTCGGCCCGGCGCTCCGCCTCGGCACGCTGCGAAGGCTTGGCGTGGGCGCGCGCCTCTTTCGGGAAGCCGGCCGCCAGCTCGCCCGCACCGCCCAACTCGGCCCGCCGCAGCCAGTGCAGCGCCTCGACCACGTCACGTTCGATGCCCATACCAGCAAGATAGGCCGCGCCCAGCATTGCCTGTGCCTCGGGATGCCCCAGCCGCGCAGCGCGGCCCCACCAGTCGGCGGCCGCAGTCGCATCGCGTTCGACGCCCAGCGCGTTGTGATGGATATCGCCCAGCCGGGCCATGGCCGCCGCGCTGCCGCTTTCCGCCGCCTTCTCCGCCCACAGGCGCGCGCCGGCATGGTCCTGCGGGCAACCGCCGCCCACCAGCTTCATCCACGACAACATGTCCTGCGCCTCGGGATCTCCCTGCAGCGCGGCCTGCTCGTACAGGCGCGCGGCTTCGGCCTGGTCCTGCGGCATGCCCCAGCCTTCGTAGTGGCAGAGGGCGAGATTGCGCTGCCCGCCGGCGTCGCCCTGCTCGGCGGCGCGGCGCAGCCAGTCGACCGCCTTGGCATGATCCTGCTCGACACCGTGCCCTTCGAGGAACGCGGCGCCCATGTTGCTCTGCGCCCGTGCATGTCCCTCGTGCGCAAGCGCCGCCCACAGGTCGAGCGCGATGCCGTAGTCGCCCGACTTCCAGGCGGCCAGCGCTTCCGCCATCCGCTGATCTGCCGGCGGCGTGCGATCGAGCAGCCTAGCCAGCCACGACATGGAGCTTGTCCAGTTGAGCGACGAAAGCCTGTTCGTCGTCGAGCGTACGCAGGTCGAAGTAGAGCGTGCCGTCGCCGATCCGGCCGATCACGGGAATCGGCAAGGCGCGGAACATGTCGGCGATCCGGTCGACGCCCCTAGCCTTGATCGCGATCGCGAACGACGGCAGCAGGTCGACGGGCAGCGCGCCCGAACCGATCTGTCCCCGTACCTCGGCGACGCTGACCTGGGCACCTGCGCCTAGTGCTCGCTGCACCGCCGGGAGCAAGCGTTCAGCCACCGCACGAATCTCGGCGGCCGGCCGCGCGAGGGCACGGATGGTCGGCAGGCGCTGGGCCAGCCGCGTCGGGTCGGCATAGAGCCGCAGCGTCGCCTCAAGGGCCGCGAGACGCACCTTGTCGAGGCGCAGCGCGCGCTTCATCGGGTTCTTTGCGATCCGCTGGATCAGGGGCTTGCGACCGACCACGAGGCCGGCCTGCGGCCCGCCCAGAAGCTTGTCGCCGGAGAAGGTGACGACGTCGACGCCGGACTCGATCGCCTCGCGCGCCGCCGGCTCGTGCGGCAGCCCCCAGGTTTCGAGATCGGCCAGGGTGCCGCTGCCGAGGTCCTCGATCAGCGCCACGCCCTTTTCCCGCGCCAGCGGCACGAGTTCAGCCGCCGCCACCGTCTTGGTGAAACCCTGGATCGCGTAGTTCGAGGGATGGACCTTCATGATCGCGGCCGTGTCGGGGCCAATCGCCGCCGCGTAATCCTTGAGATGAGTGCGGTTCGTCGTGCCGACCTCGACCAGACGGCAGCCGGCGAGCGCCATGATGTCGGGGATACGGAAGGCGCCGCCGATCTCGATCAGCTCGCCGCGCGACACGATGACCTCGCGGCTGGCGGCCAGCTCGCTCAGCACCAGCAGCACGGCGGCGGCATTGTTGTTGACCGCGGTCGCGGCCTCGGCACCGGTCAGGCGGCAGAGCCACGGCGCGATGTGATCGTCGCGCTCGCCGCGTGCGCCGCCATCCAGATCGTATTCGAGCGTGGTCGGCGAGCGCATCGCCTCGACCGCCGCGGCAATGGCCTCCTCGGCCAGAACGGCGCGGCCGAGATTGGTGTGCAGCACGGTGCCGGTGAGGTTGAACACGCGGCGCTGCGAGGGAAGCAGGTAGGCACCGAGACGTGTTGTGCACCATTGGACGCAGGCGGGTTCGCTCGCGACGTCGGGCGCGCCCCGTCGCTCGTCGACCCAGGCCCGCAGCGCTTCGATCACCAGCGGACGGCCGGCGCGCTCGATCAGTGGCGCGAGGGTCGGCCAGGAGGCCATGCGATCGATCGACAGGGGACGGATTTCGGAGGCGCCATCGGCGCGGTCGGCACGCGACACGGGATCGTTTCCTACCAGAGAGAGGCCGGACGTCCTGTCCGCCGCCGGCCACCATGGCTCAGGCCCAGCGGCCGATCAATCAATTCTCCGGCTGCTCCATCATGCCCAGCACGAACGGATTGGGCACACGCGCGAAGCCCTCCTCGCCCACCAGCACGTTGAGGCCGAGCGAGGCCAGGTCGTCGGCCAGCGGCTCGAGGGCGCGGGCCTTCTCGAGATAGAAGACCTTCGAATAGCCCTCGCAGACCTCGCAGCATTCGGCGCGGAGATAGACGGTGCCCGCCAGATTGCGGAACGAAATCTTGTCGGTGCTGCCGCAATGCACGCAGCGCACGCGCGTGTAGCGCCACGAGGTGGCGCACAGCGAACAATGGAGGTGCCGGTGACCGAATTTGGTGCCGCCGGGCGAGACGAGACCGGAGACGGGTGGCGATCCGCAGGCCGGGCATTCGCCACTCTCGGTTTCGCTGGCGAGGTCGCCGGCATAGAGCAGCGCCGCCATGCGCGTCCAGGCGACCTGCAGGGCCGCCGCCACGAACACCGCCTGGGCGGCCTCCCCGGGGCCCCACCACGCTCCCACCAAGAAAACGGTCGGCGAGAGATTCCAGCGAAGCCTGGTCCGCCTGCACGAGCGCCTCGCGTGCCGCCTTCGCCGAGTCCGGAAGGACTTCGGGGTCGATTGTTTCCAGGATGCGCGACAGCGCCACCCGCCAGCTCTCGTCTCGCGACCAGATTGCCGGATCGAGCGGCGCGCGCTGGACGAGCCGGGCCTTGCCGATTTCGGCGGCTCCAGGCATCGAACCCGGCGGCAGCCCCGCCAAGGCCGCATGCTGAGCCGTCACCAGGGCCGCGATGAGCCGCAGGAACCCTTCGAGATCGTGGCCCGGCGCCAGCGCTTGGAGACGGGCGGCCCGACGCTCGAAGACCGTCGACAGATCGGGCAGGCGAATGCGTTCACCCTCGGCGGCGGCACCGAGGATGTTTTCGCCGAACGCAGACGCGGGATTTTCGGGACCGGAACTCAGGACTTGCCGACTTCCTGGCGGAACCACTTGCGATGATGCTTCCAGGCCCATCCGCCGCTGACCGAACCATGTGTCATGGCGCTCATCGTACCCTTGACCCAGATGGCGGCATAGACGTGCACGATCCAGATCAGGATGGCGCCGATGGCGCAAAGCGCATGGACCACCGCCGAGAGCCGCTTCTGGTCGATCGACGTGTAGGAGAAGAAGTAGGTGTCCCACAGCACGAAGCCGCTGGCGAGCAGCAGGAGGATCAGGATCGACTGCCCCCCAGAAGACGAGCTTCTGACCGGCATTGTACTTGCCGAGCTCCGGCAGCCCCTCCTCCTTGTTGTTGATCACCGATCCCAGGTTCTTCATCCAGACCGTGTCGTCCCGGTTCCACAAGTTGAGCATGAAGAAGCGGAGGAACAGGCCGAGGAAGCTGACGGCCAGCACGACGCCGATCCACGGATGGAGGATGCGCGTCATCTGCCCGCCACCGAACAGATAGGTGAGGAAGTAGAGCGAGGGATGGAACAGCGCCATGCCGCTCAGCGCCAGCAGGATCAGCGACACTGCCGTGATCCAGTGATTGATGCGGGCGGCCGTCGTGTAGCGGCTTACCGGCTTGGTGTGCACCGTCATGCCTTCTCACTCCCGGCGACCTCGGCGGCCTTCTCCTCGTCATGCTCCGTGACCCTGTTGGGTCCCTTGGTGACGTAGTGCATGAGGCCGAAAGCGCCGGCGAAGGCGATGTCGGCCAGCGACAGTGGCTTCATCACGCCCTTCCAGATGCCGACCAGCGGACTGATGTGGGGATTGTCCGGCAGGCCGGCATAGAGCGACGGCTTGTCGGCATGCTGCAGCACATACATGACATGCGTGCCGTTCACGCCCGGCGGATTGTAGAGGCCGGCATTCTGGTAGCCGCGCGACTTCAGGTCGGTGATTCGCTTGCCGGCATGGGCGATCATGTCTTCCTTGGTGCCGAAGTAGATCGCCTGGGTTGGGCAGGCCTTGGCGCAGGCGGGCGCCTGGCCGACCACGACGCGGTCGGAACAGAGCGTACACTTGTAGGCCTTGCTGGTGACCTGCGAGATGCGCGGGATGTTGAAGGGGCAGCCCTTCACGCAGTAGCCGCAGCCGATGCAGTTGTCCGAGATGAAGTCGACGATGCCGTTGGTGTACTGAACGATGGCACCCGGTGCCGGGCAGGCCTTGAGACAGCCCGGATCGTCGCAGTGCATGCAGCCGTCCTTGCGGATCAGCCACTCAAGATCGTCGCCGTGCTCGTACTCCGTGTAGCGCATCACGGTCCACGAGGCGGTCGTGAGATCGGTCGGGTTGTTGTAGGTGCCGTCGGTGTAGCCGATCGGCTGGTCGAGCTGGTTCCACTCCAAGCATGCCGTCTGGCAGGCCTTGCAGCCGATGCACTTGCTGACGTCGATCAGCTTGGCGACGGGCACGGCGGCACGCTGGAGGCGGACCGGCGGCGGAGATCGAGGGCTTGCATCACGGACATCGCACCCTCCCCGATCAGGACACGGCCGGCGTCGTCGCCGGCGGGGTGGTTTTCTTCACATCCACCAGGAACGCCTTGTATTCGGGCGTATTGGTGCTGGCGTCACCGACCGGCGGCGTCAGCGTGTTGAGCGGATAAGATTTCCGGGTCAGCCCGATGAAGCCGAAGTGGATCGGCAGGCCGACCACGTCGCGGGGCTTGCCGTCGACCATGATCGGCCGGATGCGCTTCGAGACCGAGGCCTTGGCCTTGATCATGCCGCGCTGGCTCGAGACCTCGACCCAGTCGCCGTTCCTGATGCCCTTGGCCTTGGCCAGCCGCTCGCCCATCTCGACGAACATCTCCGGCTGGACCACGGCATTGTCGTCCACGTTCTTGGTCCAGTAGTGGAAGTGCTCGGCGAGGCGATACGAGGTCGCCACGATCGGGAACTTGTCGGGCTTGCCGAACGACTTCGCGTCCGCCGCGAACACCCGGACCACCGGATTGGTGGTCACCTTGGGATGCAGCGGGTTGGCGATGTAGGCGTCCATCGGTTCGTAATGCTCGGGGAACGGCCCGTCCGGCATGGCGGTGCGGCTGAACAGCCTCGCCGTGCCTTCCTGGTTCATGATGAACGGGCCGACCGACTTGTCCGGCGCGATGGTGGGCGCGTAGTCCGGCACGTCACCGCCGACCCAGCACGAGCCGTTCCGGGTGATGTACTTCTTGCGCTCGCTCCACGCGTTGCCCGCCGGATCGGCCGAGGCGCGGTTGTAGAGGATGCGGCGATTGGCCGGCCAGGAGAAGCCCCAGTTCGGGTGGATGCCGAGGCCCGTCGGGTCGCTGGCGTCGCGGCGCATCGACATATTGCCAGCCTCGGTATAGACACCGGTGTAGATTCAGCAGGCCCCCGAGGTCTTGCCGTCGTCGCGCATCACCCCGAACGTCGGCAGCAACTGACCGGCCTTCAACATCACCTTGGTGGGATCGGCCGGATCGGGCAGGTCCTCCAGCGCGTAGCCGTTGATCTCCTTCAGGAGTTCGGCCGGTTCGGGATGCGCGGGCTTGGCGTAGTTCCACGTCGTGTTGACGATCGGATCGGGGAAGGCGCCGCCTTCCTTCGAATAGAGTGCCCGCAGTCGGCTGTGCAGATCGGCGATGATCTGGATGTCGCTGCGCGTTTAGCCCGGCGCCTCGACCGCCTTCCAGTGCCACTGGATGACGCGGCTGGAGTTGGTGAAGCTGCCCTCTTCCTCGGCGTAGGTCGTGGTCGTAAGCTGGAACACCTCGGTCTGAATCGCTTTGGGATCGACGTTGTTGAACTCCCCATGATTCTCCCAGAAGCGCGCCATCTCGGTCTCCAACGGATCGATGATGACCAGCCACTTGAGTTTCGACAGGCCCGCCTGGACCTTCGCCTTGTTGGGCGCGGCCATCATGATGTTGAGACCCTGGCAGAACAGGCCGTTCATCTGGCCGCCCGCCATCATGTCGACCATCTTCAACACGTCGTAGGCCGTGTCGAACTTGGGCAGGTAATCGTATGCCCAGTCATTGTCCTTGGTCGCCGCCGCGCCGAACAGGCTCTTCTGCTGGCTGACGAAGAACTTGGCGTAGTTCTGCCAGAAGCTGGTCTGGCCAGGACGGATCGGCTTGAAGGCGCGCGACTTCATGTAGTCGGCGTAGGTCGTCTCCCGCTCGGTCGGCAGCACCAGATAGCCCGGCGTCGAGGTCGACAACAGGGCGAAGTCGGTGATGCCCTGGACGTTGGAGTGGCCGCGCAGGGCGTTCACGCCGCCGCCCGGGATGCCCATGTTGCCCAGCAGGAGCTGGATCATGGCCATGCTGCGGATGTTCTGCGCGCCCGTCGTGTGCTGGGTCCAGCCCAGCGCATAGAGCGAGGTCATCGAACGCTCGCCGTTGGCGGTCGTCGCGATCAGTTCACAGATCTTCAGGAACTTGTCCTTGGGCGTGCCGCAGATGCGCTCGACCATCTCGGGCGTGTAACGCTCGACATAGGCCTTCAGCAGGTTGATGGCACGGCGCGGATTCTGCAGGGACTCGTCGACCTTGGCCATGCCCTGTTCGTCGAACTCATAGTCCCAGGTCGAGCGATCGACGTAGTTCTTCTTTGACTCGTCGTAGCCCGTGAACAGGCCGTCCTCGAACTTGAAGCCTTCCTTCACGATGTACGAGGCATTGGTGTAGGCGTTGACGTACTGCTGGTGGATTTTTCCGTTGCCCAGCAGATAGCGCATCAGGCCGGACAGGAAGGCGATGTCCGTTCCCGGCCGGATCGGCGCATAGAGATCCGACACCGAGGCCGAGCGCGTGAAGCGCGGGTCGACCACGATCAGCTTGGCACCGTTGTTTGCCTTCGCTTCGACCACCCACTTGAAGCCGCAGGGATGGGCCTCGGCGGCATTGCCGCCCATGATCAGGACGACATCGGCGTTCTTGATGTCGTTCCACGAGTTCGTCATCGCGCCACGTCCGAATGTGGGGCCAAGACTGGCCACCGTCGGTCCGTGTCAAATTCTAGCTTGGTCCTCCAAGGCTAATATCCTGGTAGATCGGGTCGCCTTGTAGGTGAGATAGCCCGCCTCGTTGCTGCACGAGGAGCCGGCGAAGAAGCCGGTGGTGAGCCAGCGATTGACCGTGACGCCGTCGCGGTTCTTGGTCACGAAGTTCTTGTCGCGGTCTTCCTTGGCGAGCTTGGCGATGCGCTCCATCGCGAAGTCCCAGGTCACGCGCTCGAACTTGTCGGAACCCGGCTTGCGGTGCACCGGGTACTGGAGGCGGTTCGGGCTGTTGGCGAAGCCGAGCGATGCGGCACCGCGCGCGCAGAGCGTCCCGCGATTGATGGCATTGTCGGAGTCGCCCTCGATATGGACGACCTTTGCCTTGCCGTCCCTCGTACCGTCACTCGACGAGTAGACGAGGACACCGCAGGCGACCGCGCAATAGGGGCAGGTGTTACGCGTCTCGGTTGCCTTCTCGAGCCGGTACGGCCTGACATTCGCCGCCAGACCCTCGCTGGCGCCGACAAAACCCAAGGCACCAACGGAAGAGGCGGCGGGGCCGGCGGCGGCCATGTTTCGCTCCATCCCGAACGACGCGCATGAGGCAGTTGATTGCCTCTTATTTCCTCGCTACGTTTCGAATAGTGAAACTCGACAGGGACCGTAAATCAACAGGTATTTTCAGGAAAATGGTGAATCCGCGCTTCAGGGCTTTTTCTGAAATCCCCAGGTTTCCGCCAGAATCTCACCCATCCGCGCGGCTATGATCCGGTTGCCGAGGCTCTCCTGGTTGGCATCCCGCGCGTAGTGGATGTGGTCGGCGTAGATCGTGCCCTTCTCCCCCACGAAGATCTGCGTCAGGTCGAAGACGGGCGCGCCGCCATCGCGCAGGGTCATGAGCCCGGCGACGATGTTCCTGTAGATGTCACGATAGGAGAGGTCGCCGACGACGCGCTTCTCCTCCTCGGTGAGTTCCTTGCCGATCGCCGGGGCCGGCTGGATGAAGTAGGCCGGCTTCACATTGTTGTCGCGCGCGACTGCGAACGTGGCCCTGACATATTTCTTGTAGAGCTCGAGCTGGACGTCGAAGGCGAGCTTGTGGTTCCGCTGGATGTCCTCCGGCATGTGGAAAATGCTGTTCAGCGTCGTCTTCTTGGTCGACTTGAAGATGTCCTTGCCCTTGGCGGCCTGTTCGATGCCCCGCACCACCATGTAGGCGGCATGCGAATGGCCGAGGACCGGGTTCAGCGCGAGGGTGCCGGCAATCCGGCCCATGACCCAGCCGATCGCCGCGTCGCCGAAATTCTCGTCGGCGACGAAGGGATTGACGTCGAGGAAGTTGCTGAGCGGCCGCTCCAGCCGCTCGCTGAAGCCCGGCCAGAAGAAATAGTGCTCATTGAAGCCACCGAGGACGGCCACGGCATCGACCGATGAAGCATAGAGCGAAAACAGGATGAAGGGCTGCGGCTCCTTCCAGGCGCCGTCACCACCGTTCAGCACCATGAACGGCTTGCCGTTCGGGCTGATGTACTTGTTGTTGAGCTCTTCCTCGAGATAGCGCGGCGCGGGCGGCGCCGCATTCTGCCCGAGCTGGGACGCCACGGAGCCGCCGGTCAGCATCACGACATAGCGGTCGGTGGGCTTGAGGACCGGATAATCCGGCCCGAAAAGCCCGACATTGTTGACCCACGGCAGGCCGCACGGCGGGTTGGCGTGGTGGACGAAGCCGACATAGGGATGCGGAAAGAGCGTGTCGACGTACCGGCACGACGTCCCCTTGGTGGCATCCCGGACGTAGGTGTTCTGCGTGCGGTCGAACAGCTCCGTCGCCGGCGTATAGCGGCCGTCTTCCAGATACATCCACGCGATCGCCGTGACTTCGAGCGCGGCGAGCGAAAGGACGATTCCGAAGAGGATGGAGATCCAGCCGAAGATGCGCTGCTTCATCTCCCCGCCCGTTACTTCCTCGTTTCCTGGATGGCCTGCCAGACGCGTTGCGGCGTCGCCGGCATCTGAAGGGTGCGCACGCCGAGCGGCCACAGCGCGTCCATGATCGCGTTCATGACCGTGGGCGTCGATCCGACCGTACCGGACTCGCCGACGCCCTTGGCGCCGATCGGATTGCTCTTCGCCGGAACCGTGTCGTCGAGCTGGTTGTTGAAGGTCGGAAAGGTCTCCGCCCGCGGCATCGCATAATCCATGAACGAGCCGGTCAGCAGCTGGCCGCTTTCGCGATCGTAGACGTTCTCCTCCAGCAGCGCCTGGCCGATGCCCTGGGCGCAGCCGCCATGGATCTGGCCGAACACGATCGGGCGGTGCAGCGGCTTGCCGACATCGTCGACCGTCGTGTAGCGCTTCAGCTCGACCATCCCGGTATCGGGATCGATCTCGACCTCGCCGACATGGGCGCCGTTCGGCCAGGCGATGCCGTCGACCGTGTTCACGTTCTCGATGAATATGCGCTTGTCGGGCTGCTTCGCCGCCAGCTCGCCGAGGCCGATGCCACGATCGGTGCCGGTGATGGTGAAGCGGCCGGCCGAATAGACGATGTCGGCGGTCGCCGCCTCGAGCGCGTCGGCCGCCAGTTCCTTGCCCTTGTCGACCAGCTTCTCGCTGCCGCTCAGCACCGCCGAACCGCCGATATAGGCCGAGCGCGAGCCCATCGAGCCCACGCCGCCCACCCGATCCGAATCACCCATCGCGATCTCGATCTTTGACGGGTCGATGCCCAGCAGCTCCGAAGCCAGCTGGGTGAAGCTGGTCTGCAGCCCCTGCCCCATGCCCTGCGTGCCCATCCAGATCACGACCTTGCCGTCTTCCTTGACCTCGTAATGCGCCATCTCGTTCATGACGTTGGCCGACGTCCATTCGACGTAGGAGGCGAGGCCGCGGCCGTAGAGCTTGCCGCGCTTCTCGGCCTCCGCCTTGCGCGCCGCGAAGCCGTTCCAGTCGGCGGCCTCGAGCGTCTTGGTGAGGAACAGGTCGAAGTCGCCGGAATCGTACTTCTCGCCCATCGCCGTGGTGTAGGGCATCTGCGAGGGCTTCACGAAGTTCCGGCGGCGCAGCTCGGCGGGATCCATGCCGATCTGACGCGCCGCCGTATCCATCAGCCGCTCGAGGTTCAGGATGCACTCCGGCCGGCCGGCGCCGCGATAGGCGCCGATCGTCGCCGTGTTGGTGATGACGCAGGTGATCCGGAGATCGATCAGCGGAATGTCGTAGGTGCCGGTCGTCACCTTCGGGCCGACGAACAGCGGAATGACCACGCCGCCGCGCGACGGATAGGCGCCGATATTGGCGAAGGCCTCCATGCGCAGACCCAGAATCCTGCCGTCCTTGTCGAAGGCCATCGACGCCTTGTGGAACTGGTCGCGGCCGGCGGTCGTCGCGGCAAATTCCTCGCTGCGCTCGGCGCGCCAGCGCACCGGGCGCTTCAGCACCTTGGCGGCCCATACGGCCACCGCCTCATCGGGCTGGATGCCGACCTTCATGCCGAAGCCACCGCCGATGTCGCGCACCACGACGCGGACCTTTTCCTTGGGCATCTTGAGGATGACGTCGCACAGCGTGTCGCGCGTCACGGACGGATTCTGGCTGCCGATATGGACGATCAGCCGGTCGTTCTCCCATTCCGCCATCACCGCGCGCGGCTCCATGGCGTTCACGATCAGGCGCTGGTGGACGATGTCGAGCGAAACGACATGGGCCGCGGCCTTGAAGACCTCCTCGGCCTTGGCATGATCGCCGAACTTGTTGTAACCGGCGACATTTCCCGGCGCGCCCTGCCAGACTTGCGGGGCGCCGGGCTTCAGCGCGTCCTCGGTCTCGGTGACAGACGGCAATTGCTCGTACTCGATATCGACCAGCTCCACGGCGTCCTGCGCCTGCTCGCGCGTATCGGCCACGATGGCCACGACGGCCTCGCCGACATAGCGCACGACCTCATGCGCCAGCGACCGGCGGGGCGTCATCTCCGGCTTGCTGCCGTCGGCGGCCGGGAACATCGCCGGGAAGGCGAAATTGCCAACGCCGTCCTTTTCCATGTCGGCCCAGGTGTAGACCGCAACCACGCCGGGCGCCGCCTTGGCGGCTTCCGTATCGATCTTCAGGATTTTTGCATGGGCATGCGGAGAACGGACGAGGACCACATGGGCCTGATCCGGCCGAGACAGGTTGTCGGTGAACCCACCCGTTCCCGTCAGGAGACGGTCGTCCTCGACACGCTTGATGTACTGAGCCTTGCCAAACACCGCCATACGCCACTCCCGCCGCGAATTCCCATCGGATCGGCCGGACTATAGCGGCGAAGCGGCGTCCCACAAGTCAGCGCGACGGATCGCCCCGTGGATCAGGAACGGAGGCTGGGCATCTCGGGCAGCGGCACGATGCGGATTCCGGCCGCCTCCAGCCCTTGGCGGACCGCTGTCGCGACGGTCACGGCCGTCGGGCCATCGCCGTGCACACAGATGGAATCGACCTGGCAGGGGATGCGCTTGCCCGAGGTCGAGTAGATCGCCTGCTCGTCGACCATGCGCCGGACATGCTCGACCGCCTTGGCCGGGTCCTTGATCATCGAATTGGCTTCCTTGCGCGGCGTCAGCAGGCCGGCATCGGTGTAGGTCCGGTCCGCGAACACCTCCTCAGCGGCGCGCAAGCCGTACTTGCGGGCCGCCTTGCCCTGCTCGGTATTGGCTTGGCAGAGGAAGATCAGGTCGCGGTCGACCGCCTTGGTCGCGCGGGCGATCGCCTCCGACATTTCCGGGCTCTCGGCCGACATGTTGGCCATCATGCCGTGCGGCTTCATGTGGGTGACCTTGGCGCCATGGAGGGCGGCGATCGCCTGCAATGCCCCGATCTGGTAGGCGATGTTGGCCTCCAGCTCCTTGATCGTGAGGTTGACGACGCGGCGGCCGAAACCCTGCAGGTCGGCGAAGCCCGGATGGGCGCCGATCGAGACGCCGTTCTGCGCGCAGAGCTTCACCGTATCCATCATCACGACCGGGTCGCTGGCATGGAAGCCACAGGCCACGTTGGCCGAGGTCACGATCTTCAGCACCTCGGTGTCGTTACCCATAACCCAGGGTCCGAAGCTTTCGCCCAGGTCGGAGTTGATGTTCACGTGTCCGGCATTCGTTGCGGCGGCCATGGGAGACTCCCTCAATTCGAGGCGCTATCGTAGCAGAGTGAGCGTTCGGTACCTATCCTGCGGCGACACCGCCTTCACTGTCGAGTTCGGCAACGAGATTTCCCCCGAGATCAACGGCAGGGTGATGGCGCTGCATGCCGCCATCGGCCTGGCCCGCGACGCCGGCGAGATCTCGGGCGTCGTCGAGACTGTTCCCACCATGCGGTCCCTGATGGTGACCTACGACCCGCTGTCGACCAGCAGGGCCGACCTGCAGCCCCAGGTCGACGCGCTGATCACCCGCGGCCTGCCCGTCGACGCAAAGAGCCGACAAGTCGCAATTCCCTGTTGTTACGACGACCCGGAATTCGCGCCCGACCTTGCCGAGGTCGCGGAGCGCACGAAGAAAACGCCGGAAGAGGTGATCGCGGCCCACCTTGCCTCGCCCTTCAAGGTCTACGTGCTGGGCTTCATGCCGGGCCTCGCCTACATCGCGGGGCTCGAACAGTCGCTCTTCCTGCCGCGCCGCAGCCAGCCGCGCGTGCGGGTGCCGCGCTCCTCGGTCGCCATCGCCATGGACATGACGACGATCTATCCTTTCGAGAGTCCGGGCGGCTGGCATCTGATCGGCCGCACGCCGCTCTGGATGTTCGACAAGCGCCGCGAGCAGCCGGTGTTCCTGTCGCCCGGGGATTCGCTCGCCTTCGAACGCATCGATCGCAAGAGTTTCGATCGCATCGCCGCCGAGGTCGAGACCGGCACGTTCGACTGGTCGAGCCTGGTGAAGAGCAAATGAGCGCCATCTTTCTTCGCCTCCCCATTCATATGGGGAGGTGTCGGCCTCTCAGGCCGACGGAGGGGTCAAGGGCGCCCATGACCCCTCCGTCCGCTTCGCGGCCACCTCCCCATCTGAATGGGGAGGATCAGGAAAAATGACCGCCGGTTTGAAAGTCGTCCGCGCGGGTCTGTTCGACACGTTGCAGGATTTCGGCCGCAGCGGGTTCATGGCGCTCGGCATGCCGACTGCCGGCGCGATGGACCGGATCGGCCTCAGCCTTGCCAACGCCCTGGCGGGCAATACCGCCAATATCGCCGGGCTCGAGATCGGCGTGATGGGCCCAGACCTGCTTGTCGAGGCGGACAGTATCCGGATTGCGCTGGTGGGGCCGCTCTCGCCCGCGTTGATCGAAGGACCCGATGCGGCACCCAAGCCGCTCGACTCCGACCGCAGCCATCTCCTGAAGCGCGGGCAGATCCTGCGCGTCGGCATGATCGAGGGATCGAGCACGGCCTATCTCGCCGTGGCCGGCGGCTTCGACCTGCCGGCCTTCATGAGCAGTCTTTCGACCTATTCGAGGGCCGGCATCGGCGGTTTCGACGGCCGCAAGCTCGCGGCGGGCGACCTGCTGCCGCTCGCGAAAGCCGTTGCCCCCGCGGGCGACGAGCGCCGGCTGGCGCAGCCCTTCGACTATGGCAGCGGGCCGCTGCGCGTGGTCTGGGGTCCGCAGGAAGATTATTTCAGCGACGAGGGCCGCCGGACCTTCGTCGAGTCCGAGTATCGCGTGTCCAAGGAAGCCGATCGCATGGGCATCCGCTTCGAGGGACCGACGATCGCCCACGCAAAAGGCGTCGACCAGGGTGGCGCCGACATCATCTCCGACGGCATCGCCCCCGGCGCCATCCAGGTACCGGGTGCCGGCCTGCCGATCGTACTGTTGGCCGACCGCCAGACGGTCGGCGGTTACCCGAAGATCGCAACCGTCGCATCGGTCGACCTGCCGCGTCTCGGACGCCTGCTGCCCGGCCAGACCGTGCGGTTCGGCGCGATCACCGTCGAAGAAGCCGAGGCCCTGCGCCGAGACCAGGAGGCGAGGCTCCAGCGCGCCATCGCTGCGTTCGTCGTGGCGCGCCCTCCGGGCGGGATCGATCTGGCGCGCCTCTACGAAGAGAACCTGATCGACGGTGTCGTTTTCGATTCGCCCTCGGACGCGACCGCGAAGCCCTCGTCGGCCGAGGGCGGCACGAAATAGCGGGTAAAGAGGTCGAACTCCGCGTCGCTCGCGTTGAAGGCGTGCGTGCCGGCGGCGTTGCGGGCGCGCAGCCGTGCCTTGCATACCTCGTCCGGCACGTCGAGAAAATGCAGCCGGTGGTCCGCTCCGGCACGCTCGAAGAGACTGCGCATCCACTGGCGACTGGCCGGCGTGTTGGCGGGAAAGTCGAGCACCACCGACAGGCCCGCCTCGAGCAGCGCCACGACATGGTCGCCCATCGCCTCGCGCAGTCGACGCGAATTGCGCACATAATCCTCGAGCGTCTTCTGCTCATCCTTGTAGAGACAGGCGAGCCACGCATCTTCGATAACGCGAATCGTGCCCGGACGCGTCGCCAGCCTGGCCGCGAGCGTCGACTTTCCGGCGGCAATCTTGCCGCAGATCATGTGTAGCGTCGCCCTTCCCCGCCTTGCCGTTTCGTCCATCGGTCGGCTCCCCCGCGCAGACCGCTTTACTGTAGCCGCTCCGGGTCCTGGTTGGTACGAACCGCGAGGGCTGGAAACGTTCCGACAAACGATCGGGGGATGCGTCGAGATGAGCTGGCAACCGGAAATGGACGAGTTGCGCCGCCGTCAGGAAATGACGAAGCGCATGGGCGGCGCCGACAAGGTGAAGCGCCAGCACGATGGCGGCCGCCTCACGGTCCGCGAACGCATCGACCGGTTGCTCGACGAGGGTTCCTTCCGCGAGATCGGCAGCGTCGCCGGGAAGGCGGAGTATGACGGACGCAACGACCTGGTCGATCTCACCCCGGCGAACGTCGTCATGGGCCGCGGCAAGATCGACGGGCGGCATGTTGCCGTGACGGGGGACGACTTCACGGTGCGCGGCGGCTCGGCCGACGCCACGATCAAGGAGAAGTCCAACTACGTCGAACGCTACGCCAACCAGTACCGTATCCCGGTCGTTCGTATGATCGAAGGCTCCGGCGGCGGCGGATCGGTGAAGACGATCGAGACGACGGGCCGTGCCAACGTGCCGGGCGTCGCCGGCTGGGAATGGACCGTGCGCAACATGGGCGCCGTGCCCACCGTGGGCCTCGGCCTGGGCTCCGTCGCGGGTCTCGGGGCTGCCCGACTCGCGGCCACCCACTATTCGGTAATGGTGAAGGACATCTCGGCGATGTTCGTCGCCGGGCCGCCGGTCGTGAACCGGCTGAGTCCCAAGCAGTACGACAAGCAGGAACTGGGCGGCTGGGAGATCCAGCTGCGCGCCGGCGCAATCGACGAGGCGGTCGACAGCGAGGAAGAGGCCTTCGCCGCGGCGCGCCGATTCCTGTCCTACCTGCCATCCTCGGTCTACGACGCACCGCCCCGCGGCCCCGTCACCGACGATCCGGCGCGGCGCGAGGAGTCGCTGTTCGACGCAATCCCGCGCGACATCCGCAAGGTCTATCGCATCCGCCCGATCGTCGAGAAGGTCGTCGACCAGGGCAGCTTCTTCGAGATGGGCCGGCTCTACGGCCGCTCGGTCGTGACGGGCTTCGCACGCGTCGACGGCTGGCCCGTGGCGGTGATGGCGAGCGATCCGATGTTCTACGGCGGCGGCTGGACGGCCGATACCTGCCAGAAGGTGACGCGCTTCCTCGACCTCGCCGAGACCTTCCACCTGCCGGTCGTCTATTTCTGCGACTGCCCCGGCTTCCTCATCGGCCTCGAGGCCGAAAAGAGCGGCGTCATCCGCCAGGGCGTGCGCGCCATGTCCTCGATGTTCCAGACCACCGTGCCGTGGTGCACCTTCATCATCCGCAACGCCTTCGGCGTGGCGGGTGCCGCGCACCAGAACGGCTCGCGCATGAACTGGCGTTATGCCTGGCCGTCCGGCCGCTGGGGATCGCTGCCGCTGGAAGGCGGCATCGAGGCGGCCTATCGCGCCGATATCGACGCCGCGGAGGATCCCAAGGCCAAGATGGCGGAGATCGAGGACCGTCTGAACAAGCTGCGCTCGCCGTTCCGCAGCGCCGAGAGCTTCTGGATCGAGGAGATCATCGATCCGCGCGATACGCGCAAGATTCTCTGCGAATTCGTCGACCTGGCTGCTCCGGTGCGTGGCAGCGGGCCCGCGAACCTGTGGATGCGGCCCTGATCCTCATACGTCGCAGGTCAATCGAGGCTCCCTGGTTGTCGGCGGCCTGAAGCAGCTCCATCTTCAGGCATGCTCCGTATGATGGCTGCATCGCCGGTCCCCGGGCCGGTCTTTCGCCTGCCTGTGCTGACGCTCCGGCTCCTGCGGCGCTACTGGCCGCAACTGATGGCGGTGTGGACGGCCGGATTCATCGGCAATCTGCTGCTCAACGAGTTTGCCGCGCTGATCGGCCGCCTGAACGCGCTGGCCGGCCTCTCGACCCTCTCCCTCGTCGTCTTGCTGAAGCTCGTCGTCATCGTTGCGCTGTTCCAGATCGTACGGCCGGGACTGCCGGCGCTCGACGCCGCGACGCGGGCGGCAACGGCGAACGAATCGCCGGCAGAGGAACCGGCTCCGGCAGGTTTCGCATCCGTGCTGACGCTCACGCTGGTGCCGTTCTTTGCCTTCTACGCCGCCTGGGGCTTCCTGAGCGACACGGTGCGCGACTATTCGAAACTGGTCCTCGACCTGATGATGGCCGGCGAGAGCGGCAACCTGCTGCAGGTCTCCGGCGGCACCTGGCTATTCGCCTCCGTGGCCGTCGCCTGGGCCGTGAGGCGTTTCGCGAAGTACATGCACAAGCGTTCGAAGGCGTCCGTCTGGCCCCTCGTCATCGTCATCTGCGAAGCCAACTGGGCCTTCGTCGCCCTGTTCGTCGTCTCAAACTGGGAGGCCGAAATCCGGGCCTGGATCGCCCATTGGGCCGGCCGGATCGGCATGTTCATCGGCTTGCTCGACCCGATCCGCGAAGCCGCCGCCGACAGCATCCTGCCGCCGCCGCCCGAGGCGGCAGTTCCCGCGCTCTCTAAACGCCTGAACTCCCTGTTCCTCTACGGGCTCTATCCCGTTGTCTGGATGACGCTTGCGGCCGTGGTCTACGGTTACGACATCGGTGCTGCGAAGCCTGTCGGCGACGGTCGCCTCGGCCGAGTGGTCTTGCGCTGGCAGGCGCTTCCGAAGGCGGTGCACGACTTCGTCTCGCACTTCATCGCGGGAACCATCAAACGCTACCGCGCCCTGGCAGAGGGCGTGGGGCTGACCTTGCAGTCGGGCCTCGCCCTGGTGCTCGCGACCGTCATACTCTTCCGCCTGCTCGACTGGGGGTCCGCATGGGCCTGGTACGGTCTCACCCAACTCGTGGGCCCGCACGAATTCCGACTCTGGCAGATCATCGCGCAGGGCATCTCACTGTTCATCGGCACGCCGAGTGCGCCGGGCGACGGCGTGCTGATGATGCCGGTCAAGATCTGCCTGCTGGCAGCCGCGCTCGAGATCGGCTTTGCGCAGGGCCGCACCTGGTAGGCGCGCCTCTGAGGATCAGTCGAATTTCAGCGGGAGCGAGAGCACGTCGGGGCGGGTCGCCACGAAACTGAGCCGGGCCTCCAGCGCCGGCAGGACATCCGCCGGGACGACGAACTTCTCCTCGATCGTCACGCTGCCGTCTTTCGGCGGCGGATGCAGCGAGGCGATGCCGCAACCGTCGACGGGGCTGGCTTTCCGGTCGAGGTCGCGGCTGATGTCGCGCGAGAGCGTCGGATCGAGCGGCAGCCATCGCCGGCCCTCGTCGTCCACGAGGGTGAACCGGCATTGCGCCCATTGCCCGCCGATCGCCTCCCGTGCCGTCGCCTTCAGTTGCACGATGACGAGCCGCATCTGGCCGGGGAACGTCACCTTGGTATCGCGCCTATCGCCGATCAGCCGCACTTTCTCGACCTGCCAGACGGCGCCGGCATGGGTCTGGCCTGCGGCCGGCCGCGCCCGTGTTTCGATCTGCTCGACATGGTCCGCGATGTTGCGGCGGGCATTGACGGCAAAGGCGGCCGCCAGGAGCATCGGCAGGGCGAGAAGCGACAGAAGCCGCGCCCTTTTCTCTCCGCTAGATGCCGTCATTGCCGATCGTCGCCCTGTCGCGCACCGCAATCTTCTTCGTGTCGAGTGGGATCTCGAGCTCGTCCTGAAGCTGGGGCGAATACTGGCCCGACAGCAGAAGGGTCATGTCGGAAACTTCGTCTTCCGGCAGTTCGAAGACCAGCAACCCGGTCGTCGGCAAGCCGGGCTGTACCGTCTTGTCGGACAGGAGCTGCGGCGCATTGCCGGCGCGACGGCTCTGACGATAGAGGCGGCCGGACGCGCCGCGGATCGTGGCCGCGCGGATCGCCATGGTCCGCTGTCCGACTCGGGCCTCCACGGGGACGAGCAGCCAGACTCCGCTGGTCGCCCGTTCGAAGTCCTTGCCGAAACGCTTGTAGGCAATCGTCCTCGCCTGCACGGCCTTCTCGATACGGGCACTGAATGTTCGGCTTGCGACGACCTCGTCTTGCCCGCCGGCGGTCCTGATCGGCCCCGTCAGCATCGCATAGGGAGGCGTCGTCGTTTGCAGGAACAGCAGGATCACGCCCGCCAGCAGGATCGTGAACGCCGACAGGAGCAGGCGCCTCATGGGCCGACCTCCGAGTCGCTGGCGAGCGGGAGATCGACGGTCGCGACCGGTTTGGTCGGGAACCATCCGGGTGCCGCATAGAGATTATCGCGCGGCTTGAAGATCGTGCCGATCACCGCCAGCCTGACCTGCGGCGGCAGCGGCTGGTCCTGCGGAACCTGCCAGACCGCCTTGACCCGCTCCGGCATCATCGGCTGCACGTCCCAGAGCAACTCCCGGTCGCGCATCAGATAGAATTGCGGCTTGGAGGCATCCGGCACCCGCTCGATCTTCAGCACGTCGCCATAGATGTTCGAGCTTTCGCCGGAACGGTTCTCGAGCGTGAGTTCCACGACCAGGGCCTTCTTGCCGGGCGCCACGTGCGATCCGTCGGGCATCACGCGCGCCACACTCGCTCCGGCCACGATGACGTTCCAACGGCCAGCGTCGATGACTTCTCCCGGCGGAACCTTGGAAATCTCACTCGCCGCGCGACCCTGATAGATCGACAGCGTGAACGACAGGAACGCGGCGAGCAGGCCTCCGATGCCCACGAGAATCTTCGTTGCGAGTGCCTTGTGCGCCTTGCCGACCAGGGATTCCTTCATCGTGCGATGCCGCCCCGTTGATGCGCCTCTCGGACCTCGTTTCCCTGGATGGGGTCTCGCGCGGCGACGACAACCGCCACGAGTCGCGGGCGACCGGCCGCTAGCCGCGCCAGCCGTAGCCCTTGAGCTTCGGCAGCAGTCCGCACGCCGGCTCGAAAGGCGGATTGCTGAGATAGTCCTGGTCGGACACGACATACGACTGGCCGGGCGAACGACTGACGATCGCGCTCAAGGCCGGATAGGACCAGTCCTGAAAGAAGAGCTTGTTGGGCCAGTCGTGAAGCGGCAGCGTCTCCGCCCTCACCATGCCGCTGCTGCCGTCGACGACGACCCTCAGGCGCTCGACATAGCCGCTCCATAGGCGCGTGAGCACGATGTCGGGAATCGCGCCCGCGACCGTCAGGACCCCCAGCAGCAGCACCATGCGCCGCGCCACTTCGGGCTGGCGGACGACGGCGAAGATGCGCGGCGGATCGCGGCGCGCCACCTGCAGCCACATGCCGACGAGCAGGGCCGCCAGCAGCATGCCGGCGGCCTGCCGGGCAACGTAGTGCGACGGCGGATAGAGGATCGACGGCCCGTGCACGAGCCGCCACCAGGGCGACAAGGCCAGCAGCAGGGCAATGACGCCCATCACCACCAGCGGCCCCCTGCCCTGCAGCCACGCCGCCCGTCGAAAGCCCGCCATGGCGCAGATCAGGAAGCCCGCGAGGGGGACGGCGAACTGAATGTTCCGCCAGAAATCGGCGCTGGTGGAGCGCACCTTCATGAAATGCGGATGATCCCAATAGTCGAAGATCGTCACGGCCGATACCAGCGCCGCACCGATGAAGGCCAATGCCGCCAGGTAGCAAAGAAATCTCGTCGCACGATCGCCGCCGCCGCGCCGGGCCGACCACAGGATCGCCGCCGCCAGCAGCGGCCCGAGGTAAATCGTGGCCTCGTAGGAGCGCAGGCAGAGCAGACCGAAAGCCAGCAGCAATGCGGCATCCCTGCGACTGCTGCCGTCCGTCGTGAGCGCGACCGCCATGGCGGCGGTGATGCAGGCGAAGGCCACGTTGTACTCGCCGACGATGAAGAACGAGGTCGGCAGGTAGACCGCTGCAATGATCGCCAGCACCGCCGCCAGCAACACGGGATCACGGCGCACACGGACGAGGGCGAAGTGATAGAAGGCGGTCGGCAGCGCAAACAAGGCTGCCGAATAGGCCATCGCCAGCATCCTCGTGTCGCGGAGGCCCCATTCGGCCAGCAACAGCACCGGCGCCTGCGTCACCCAGTCGACATGGGCGCGGGCGGCATAGAAATCGTGGAAATGCCCGTGATCGAGCAGATTGACCAGGAACGACGAGCCGTCCCAGAACAGGCCACGACTGGCCAACGTATTGTGCAACGCCAGCGCCCAGAGGAGCACCGCGACAGTCCGGACGACCGCGGCCGACGACATCATGGGCACGGTCAGTCGCGCCACATGTAATTCCCCAGCGGATAGGGTTCGGCTGGCGGGAAGGGCTGCCAGTTACTGAAGCCCTGCGGCGGCGCGATGATGCCGTCACCATGCTTGCCGCGCAAAGCAAGGCTCTGGCTGGGCAGGATCCACGACTCGACGAGCGTCTCGAGGGGACGCCGCGAAAGGGGCGTCGATTCATACGCGATCACGCCGCTGTTGCTCCGCACGATCGTCCGCACCGTATCGAGATAGGTGCGCCATTCGAGGGTGAGATAGATGTTCGACGGCAACACCGCGAGCACGGTCAGGCAGGCGAATGCGAGAACACGACTCGAGACCTCGGTTCGGCGCAGGGCAACGAACGAGGCGAACCGGGAGCCGAGCGGAGACGTATAGAGCCACATCAGCACGATGATCGTGGCGATGACGAGGCCGGCGAGGCTGCGGGCGGTGTACTGCGACTTGGCGTGCGGCCGCACCAGCGAGTCGGTCAGCACCAGCAATGGCGACAGGGCGAGCAGGATCAGGAAAATGCCGGCGAAGACGTACGGCTTACGCCGGGCAAGATCCTGCGGGCGCCACAGCGCCCAGCCGGCGATGATCAGAGCCGCGCCCATCGCCAGGTCGAATTGAACGTTCTGCCAGGCGTCGAGCACCGTCGCTGCCGTGCGGCTGAGATGGTCCTCCGAGAAGGGATGGATCACCGAATCGGCAGCCACCCACATCCCGCCCAGGAAGGGCAGGATCGCGAGCAGGTATAGAAACGCGGGGAAAGCGGGTCGCGGCCGGATCCGGTAGACCGTCCAGGCGATCATGACGGCCAGCAGGGGTCCGAGGTAGATCATCACCTCATAGGTCCGGATCGCCAACAGGCCGACCGCCGCCAGAAAAGCACCGTCGGCCACGTTCAGTTCCTTCGCCGTCGCCAGCCGTACGGCCACGACGATTCCGATGGCATAGGCGGTGTTGTACTCGCCGACGATGAAGAAGGACGTCGTCATGAAGACGACGCCGATCGCTGCGAGGACCGCGGCCAGCAGCACGGGATCGTCCTTCACCCGCATCAGCGCGAGATGATAGAGCGCGGTCGGGAGGGCGAAGAGGCCCAGCGACAGCAGCTGCGCCATCAGATGGAGGTCGGTGACACCGAGGAACACCGCCGTGAGGATCGGCGCCTGGCCGAGAATCATCGCGTACAGGCGGGGATCGTAGAAGTCGAAGAAAAACTCCCGCCGGGCAACCTGCACGAGGAATGCAGATCCATCGACGAAAAGCCCCCGGCACTCCCAGCTGTACCAGAGCGCCAGGATCCAGAGCAGGCCGACCGTGGCCCTGTATGCGACTGCAGTTGTTGGCATTTGCCCGCGAGCGGGCCTACAGGACCCGTGCCGGAGGTGCAAGTCTTCACGGCTTGCAGCGTCGATGGGGCGCTGTTAGCAAGACGCGGCAAACAAGGATGGCGGATGCTCAGTTGGGAGAAAATCGACGCAATTCCGGGCTGGTTCATGTTCCAGTCCTACTGCGTCTGGCGCGCCCTGCTCGACCAGCAGGCCGGGACGACCGGCGACCTGTTCGAGATCGGCGTCTGGCGGGGCCGGTCCGCGTCGGTCCTGGCGTCCTACCGGAAGGGCAACGAGAAGCTCTATCTGTGCGACCTTCGGCTGGATGAAGCCGCCGTCCATCGCTCGATCGAGTCGGTCGGTGCGAAGCCCACGAACATCGTGCCACTGTCGGGCCCGTCGGCCGACCTGCCGGCCAAGCTCGACCTGCAGGCGATGCACCAGTCGGTGCGCTGGTTCCACATCGACGGCGAGCATACCGGCACGGCGGTCTATCGCGAGCTGGAGTTCGCCAACCGCATCGTGAACACCGAGGGCATCGTCGTGATCGACGATTTCTTCTCGCCGCGATACCCCGCCAACACGACCGAGGTCATCCGCTACCTCGAGAAGAACCCGTTCCATTTCCGGCTGCTCGCCGTCGGCTTCAACAAGGGCTACCTCTGCCGCCCGGAGAGCCTGCCGCGTTACATGGATTTCATGGCCTCGGGCATGTCGCGCGCGCTGCAGGGCTACGGCGCCAAGACGACGATCTTCAAGACGACCGGCCCGTGGGACACCGATGCCGTCGGCATCACCGACTTTGTCGAGGATGCCGGGGCGATCGCCGGCCCCGACAACGAACCGCAACGCTGGCACATGATGCGAACACGGCATGTCTGGGGGCCGATGCAACACCTCCAGAACGGCTGGCGGATGCTGCGCGGCCGCTGAGGCCCCGGTTGCCTCCCGCGGCCGTCAGGCCGCGGGCCTGACGATCTTGAGCTGGTCGTCGAGATCGTCGGCGATGAAGTGGCGCACGACCTCGTCGAGATCCTTGTCGGTCTTGAAGCCCAGACTACGGGCACGCGCCGAATCGATTCCCTGGGGCCAGCCGTCGCAGATCCTCTGGATCGCCGGATCGTGCTGCCACACGACCTTGCCGACCTTGCGGTTGCCGGCATGGCGGCCGACCGCCTGCTCCAGTTCCCTGGCCGTCACGTTGATCCCGTTCAGCAGCAGGGTGCGGCCCGGACCGAAGGCATCCGGCGGCAGGTCGTGCAGGCGCATGAACGCGTCGACGGTCTTGCGCGGACTGAGGACAACCATGACCGTCTCCGGTGTGACGGGACAGACGACGTCGACGCCCGTCAGCGGCTCACGCAGGACCGAACTCGCCCAGGTCGAAGCCGCCTTGTTGGGCAGCCCAGTGCGCACGCAGATCGTCGGCAACCTGACCGCAGTGCCGCGCAGGAAACCCTTGCGGGTGTAGTCACGGACCAGGAACTCGCCGATCGACTTCTGGGCGCCGTAGGAGGTTTGGGGCGTCAGCGGCGTATCGTCGGTCACGGCCGGAGGCAGATCGCCGCCGAAGGCCGCCAGGGAACTCGTGAACACGACGCGTGGGTTGGTGCCGAGCGCCCGACAGGCTTCGAGGACGTTCCGGGTGCCGTCGAGGTTGACCCGGTAGCCCAGGTCGAAATCGGCCTCGGCGCCGGCGCTGACCACGGCGGCAAAATGAAACACCGTCGACGCGCTCTGGACGATCGACTGCACGGTGGCGAAGTTCGAGATGTCACCCGCCACCGTCTTGACCCGCGGATCGTCCAGGCCCGGGCCCTCGGCGTTCGTGACGTCGAACAGCAGCAACTCTCTTATTCTCTGCGGCTGACCCGAGGCCGCCGCGATCTCGCCCTGCTGCAGTAGGCGCCGTGCGAGTTTCTTGCCGAGGAAGCCCGCGCCGCCGGTGATGACCACCTTCATGTCGTTTCCGCCCGAATTCGTTGTATGCGGACGAAAGTGTGCACAGAACGCCGTCTGCAGTCTATGTTTGGACGACATGGCGGGCCCCAGCGACATCTATGCGTTCAAGGACGCTCTCATCGTCCTGGGAACGGCGGCCGTCGTGGCGCCGGTCGTGCAGCGCCTCAGGATCAGTCCGGTCCTCGGTTTCCTGGTCGTGGGCGCCGCGCTCGGCCCCCATGGGCTCGGCCGACTCGCCGACTATTCCCGCGCCATCGACTGGCTGACGGTCACCGGCGAGAGGCAGATCGCCTTCATCGCCGATCTCGGCATCGTCTTCCTGCTCTTCTTCATCGGCCTCGAGCTCTCGATGCGCCGCCTGATCACGATGCGCCGGCTGGTCTTCGGACTGGGCGGCCTGCAGGTGGTGCTTTCGGCCCTGGCCATCAGCCTGGCGGCTTTCTGGCTCGGCCAGCCTGCCGCCGCCGCGCTGATCATCGGCACCTGCCTGGCGCTGTCCTCGACCGCCATCGTCATGGAGCTGCTGTCTGGTCAGCGGCGCATGATGTCGACCACCGGCCGGACGAGCTTTGCCATCCTGCTGGCGCAGGATCTGGCCGTGGTGCCGCTCCTCTTCCTGATCAGCGCCCTCGGCGGCCATTCAGACGGGTCGGTAGTCCAGGGCGTCCTTGTCGCCGTCGTGGAGGCGGTTCTGGCCGTCGCGGTGATCGCGCTGGTCGGGCGGTTGGTCCTGAAGCCGCTGTTTCGCCTGGCCGCCAGCACCGACAACCCCGAATTCTTCATGGCGGCGACGCTGCTGATCGCCGTCGGATCGGGCGTGATCGCCGCCTTGGCGGGCCTCTCGATGGCGCTCGGCGCCTTCATCGCCGGGCTTCTTCTGGCCGAGACCGAGTATCGTCGCGCCGTCGAGGCCATGATCGACCCCTTCCGCGGACTGCTTCTCGGCGTCTTCTTCTTCTCGGTCGGCATGCACATCGACCTGAGCTTCATCTGGCGGGAACCAGCGCTCGTGATCGGCGGTTTCATTGCCATGATGGCCGCCAAAACGGCGCTGCTCGTCCCCCTCTGCCGGCTGTTCGGCGTGCCTTGGGCCGCCAGTGTCGAAACCGGCCTGCTGCTGGCGCCCGGCGGAGAGTTCGCCTTCATCGGCATCGGGCTCGCCGCGCAGTTCGGCCTGGTCGATCCCGGAGTCGCCGCCGGTGTCCTCGCGGTGGTGTCGCTCACCATGGGCACGCTGCCCTTCGTATCCTTGTTTGCGCGCCGGGCAGCCCTGCGCGTGGCCAAGCAGGTGACGGGCGATGCGCCGGCGACACAGCTGCCACCGTCCGATCACGCCAAGCGCGTGATCGTGGTCGGTCACGGCCGGGTGGGCCAGCTCGTCTGCGACCTGCTCGAAAAGCACCAGATTTCCTACATCGCGGCCGACCGCGATGCCGAGCGGGTCGAGCGCTGGCGCAAGCTCGGCCGTCCGGTCTATTTCGGTGACGCCTCCAACGCGCTGTTCCTGCAGCGCTGCGGCATCGACGAGGCAACCGGTGTCATCGTCACCATCGACACGGCGGCGGTCGACGATGTTGTCCGTGCGGTGCGTGCCCGGCGGCCCGACGTGATGATCATTGCGCGCGCCCACGACGCCCAGCACGCCCAGCATCTCTACACGCTGGCGGTTACCGACACCGTACCTGAAACCATCGAGGCCAGCCTGCAGCTCGCCGAATCGGCGCTCGTCGGTCTGGGCGTGCCCATGGGCCTCGTCATCGCGTCGATCCACGAGCGGCGCGAGCAGGTGCGCAACGAACTGCAGGACGCCGCCGGCGGCACGGGGTCGATGACCGCGCAGATCCGCCGCGCCCGGCGCGAAAAGGCCGCCAAGCCATGAAGGTCGTGAGCTGGAACCTGCTGCGCCTCACCGGCGCCGCCGTCGAGGACGTGGCAAAACTGATCGATATCCAGAAGCCCGACGTTCTCCTCATGCAGGAGGCGACGCGGCACATGGAAGCGCTGCCGGGCCTGGTCGGTGGCCATTTCCACCGACTGTCGTGGCTGGGCCGGATACACGGGCTGGCCGTCTGGAGTCCGACCCACTTTCCCTGCCCCGTGGCGCTGTCGCTGCCGGCCTCGCGGCTTCCCGGAAGACTGCCGCGCCGACGAGCTCAGATCATCCAGATGGGCGAGATGACGCTCGCCAACGTCCATCTTTCGCACGGGCAGCTTCTCAACCGCCGTCAGCTCGCTCGTGTCGCCGCCGCACTTCAGGGGAAGCCGTCAGCCATCATCGGCGACTACAACGCCGTAGGTCCGATTTTTCTGCCCGGTTTCACGGATGTCGGCCCACGTGAGCCGACCCATCTCTCCGGCAATGTCATGCCTGTGCGACTCGATCGCTGCCTGGCGCACGGGCTCGTTTGCCGTGCATCCGCCGCGCTCGATTTCGGCCCGTCAGACCATCGGCCGATCAGGCTCGAATTGCAGCTCGAAGGTCCTCACGCCGAACCCGCCCCTTCGCGCGCGCGCAAGGACAGGCTGGGCCGCTTCTACAGGTAGGGCTGCAGCAGCCGCGCCGCGCTGTTGCGCAGGCGGATCGGCAAGGGGTCGCCGTCGATCTCGGCAAGAGTGAGACAGCGCTGCGGCTTCTTCGATTCGACGATCTGCCGCGCAAAGGCTGCGTCGTGCAACTCGACGTTCAGCTCAAAGTTCAGGCGGAAGCTGCGCGTGTCCCAGTTGGCGCTGCCGATGAACGACCAGGAGTCGTCGATCGTCATGAGCTTCGAATGATCGAACGGCGCCGGCATCATCCAGACGCGGCACCCCGCCTCGATCAACGGTCGCAACGGCACGCGCCGCGCCCAGTCCAGGATCGCGTGATTGGAGTTCTCGGGCAGCAGGATGTCGACCGTGATGCCGCGCATTGCGGCCAGGCCTAGCGCCATGGTGAGCGGCTCGCCCGGCAGAAAATAGGGTGTCACGACGCGGATCGATTCGCGCGCGCAGGAAATGGCATGCAGCGTCACGAACTCGATCTGCTCCATGTCCTCGTCGGGCCCAGAGGGCACGACACGCGCCAGCACGGTGCCGACCGGCTCGAGCCGCGGAAACCAGTCCTCGTCGAGCTGCTCGCCCGTCGTGAACTGCCAGTCGTCGGCAAAGGCGTCCGTGAGCTGCTCGACGACCGGGCCCTCGACGCGAAAATGCGTGTCGCGCACGGGATGCGCCGGGTTCCCCGCCACGACGTTTTCCGCTCCGATGTTGAGCCCGCCCGTGAAGGCCACGCGGCCGTCGATAACCAGCAGCTTGCGATGATTGCGCAAGTTCACGAACGGCATGCGCCAGGGGAAATACGAGTGCAGGAAGCGCGCGACCGGGACGCCGGCCTTACGCAGCCGGTTGTAGGTCCCCGACCAGAAATAGCCGCCGCCGACGCCGTCGATCAGGACGCGCACCTTCACGCCACGCTGCTGAGCCTGGACCAGGGCCGCATGGAATTTCTCGCCCGCCGAATCGTCGCGGAAGATGTAGCTGCAGAGTCCGACGCTGGTCTTCGCGCCGGCGATCTCCTCGAGCATGCGCGGGTAGGCCTCGTCCCCGCTGTGCAACATCTCGACGAGGTTGCCCGGCTTCGACGGCAGGCCAGTCAGCCGCCCGACCGCGTATTCCAGCGGTGTCAGCGAATCGCGCGGCACGGTCGCCGCGGCGCCGGCCGCGGCGACCGGCAGATGTTGCCGTTTCAGCTTCAGGGCACGCCGCTTGACGCGGTTGATGCCCATGATCGCGTAGAGCAGCCCTCCCAGGAAGGGGGAGAGCCACGCGATGCCGATCCATGAAACCGCAGCGCCGACGCTGCGCTTGTAGAGCAGGACGTGGACCGTGACGGCCGCGGCAAGGGCGACGTGCGCCACCGCAACCGCCGAACCGACCAGCGCCGCTACATTGTCATCGAGAGTCACTTCGCCCGTCCCCCCGGCCCTTGCAACGCGGCTGGTCGAGGGACTGTTCTAGCGGCGGCCGACGCCCAACACCATGTGCATGGCGTCTGCTTCCGTCGGAACGGAATTCACCCGTTACTTGTTGACGTCGACGACCACGCGACCGCGGACCTCGCCCTTGAGGATTCTTGGGGCCAGCCCCATCAGATCGCCAAGGCCCGCCTCGCTCACGGTGCTGTCGAGCTTGTCGAGCGGCAAGTCGCTCCCGAGACGGCGCCAGGCCTCTTCGCGCGGGGCCTTCGGCAGCATCACCGAGTCGATGCCGTAGACCGATACACCGCGCAGGATGAAGGGCAGGATCGAGCCGGGAAACGACGGGCCGGCGGCGAGACCGCAGACCGCCGCCGCACCGCCGTACTTCACCTGAGCGAGCGCCCTGGCGAACATCACGCCGGACACGGTGTCGACGACGCCGGCGAAACGCTCGCCGAGCAACGGGCGGTCCGGCGCCTCGGTCAGTTCCTTGCGGTCCATGATGGTCGTGGCGCCGAGCGACTTGAGGTATTCGCCTTCCTGGGGCCGCCCGGTCGCCGCGACCACGGTGTAGCCGAGCTTGGCCAGGATCGCGACGGCGACCGAGCCGACGCCGCCGGCAGCGCCCGTGACCAGGATCTCGCCTTTCGCCGGATCGATCCCATGCTTCTCAAGAGCCATCACGCAGAGCATGGAGGTGTAGCCCGCCGTTCCGATCGCCATCGCTCGCCGGGTCGAGAGGGAACCTGGCAGTCTGACGAGCCAGTCGCCCTTCACGCGCGCCTTCGTGGCGTAGCCGCCCCAATGCAGTTCTCCGACGCGATAGCCGTTCAACACGACCTTGTCGCCCGCCTTGAACGCGGCATTCTCGGATGTCTCGACTGTCCCCGCAAAGTCGATGCCACCGACATGGGGCCAGGTCTTGACCAATCCACCGCCCGTCGTGAGCACGAGGCCGTCCTTGTAGTTCAGCGTCGAATAGTCGATCGCCACGACGACGTCGCCGGCCGGCAGCTTGTCTTCGGCCATGGTTTCAATGGCGCCACTGACCTTTCGGTCGGCACCCTGGGTCAAGACAAGCGCACGGAAAGTCATGGAAGCTCCCAATCGATATGACGCAGTTCTGTAGCAAGACCGCCAGGACACAAACAGTCTCGGCACACGCTCCGTTTCGCTGTCCACTCGGCGTGCCGTCAACCGCCGGCCGGCTATTACCCACAATACAACTACGGCCATGAGATGCTTGCCAAGCATCGAGGCGCCCCCCAACTCTGCAGCCATGCCATCCTTTTTCACCCTCCTGCCCCATCGCAGTGTGATTTCCGTCGCGGGTGCCGACCGGGTCGAGTTCCTGCAGGGGCTGATCTCCAACGACACCACGAAGGTGGCGCCCGATCGAGCCATCTGGGCCGCGCTCCTCACGCCGCAGGGACGATTTCTCAACGACATGTTCGTGGCCGATGCCGGCAACGACACCTTCTTCCTCGAGACCGAACGCGAACGGGCGCCGGCCCTCGCGAAGAAGCTCAAGATGTACACGCTGCGTTCCAAGGTCACCGTCGAGGATCTGGGAGCCGCATTCGACGTCGCCGTGGCATTCGGCGACGACACGTCGATGGCGCTCGGCATCGAGGGATCGGTGTCGTTCGCCGATCCCCGACTGGAGACGCTGGGCGTCCGCGTGCTCGCCCCGGCGGGACAGGCACCAGCGCTCTTGGCCGCTCGTGGTTTCGCCGAAGCACCATTGGCCGGCTACGACGCGCTGCGCCTGCCGCTGGGCGTGCCCGACGGCAGCCGTGATCTCCAGGTCGAAAAGGCACTTCTGTTGGAAAACGGCTTCGACGAGTTGAATGGCGTCGATTGGAAGAAGGGCTGCTACATGGGCCAGGAGCTGACGGCCCGCACCAAGTACCGCGCTCTGATCAAGAAACGCCTGTTCCCCGTGAGGATCGAGGGTGCGCTGCCCGACCCGGGCACGCCGGTTCTTCGCGACGGCGAGGAAGTCGGTGAGTTGCGTTCCGGCACGGGCGATCGCGCGCTGGCGATGCTGCGGCTCGATGCGGTGCGCGGCAACGGGACCCCGCTCACGGCCGGCGGCGCACGCCTGCTGCCCGAAACCCCGCCCTGGATGCGCCTGCCGGATCCGGCGACCTCTGGCGGCTAGCGCCTACGGGCCTTAAGGTCGCTCCACGCCGCCCGCGCGAGGAGAAGACCGTGAAGCTCATCAATCCCAATCCCTTCACCACGCGCCCCGAGATCGTCGGCACGTTCGGCGTCGTCACCTCCACGCACTGGATCGCGACGGCCGTCGGCATGGGCATCCTCGAACGGGGTGGCAACGCCTTCGATGCGGCCGTGGCCACCGCTTTCACGCTGCAGGTGGTTGAGCCGCATCTGTGCGGTCCGGGCGGCGACGCACCTCTGATCCTGCACGACGTCCGCCGCGGCAAGACCGAGGTCGTGTGCGGCCAGGGGCCGATGCCGGCCGGCGCGACCATCGCCCACTACAAGGGCCTCGGACTCGACCTGATTCCCGGCACTGGTCTCCTCGCGGCCTGCATCCCGGGCACGTTCGACGCCTACATGCTGGTCCTGCGCGACTACGGCACGATGCGTCTGGCCGACGTGCTGTCGCCGGCCATCGGCTACTGGCTGAACGGCCATGCCATCGTCGAGCGCGCGACTGCGACCATCGCCACCGTGGCCGAGCAGTTCCGCACCCATTGGAAGACATCGGCCGCGGTGTTCCTGCCGGGCGGTGACGTGCCGAAGCCCATGTCGCTCTTCCGCAACGTCACCCTGGGCAACACCTATGCCCGGATCCTGAAGGAGGCCGAGGCCGGTGGCGGCGGCCGCGAGGCGGAGATCGAGCGGGCCCGGAAAGCCTGGAACCAGGGCTTCGTCGCGGCGGCGATCGATGAGTTCTGCCGCACCCAGGAGGTGATGGACGTCTCGGGTCGGCCCAACAAGGGCGTGCTGACCGGCCAGGACATGGCCAAGTGGCAGGCCACGGTCGAAGCGCCCCTCACCTACGATTACGGCCGGTACACGGTTTGCAAGGCGCACACTTGGACGCAGGGCCCGGTGGTCCTGCAGCAACTCGCCCTGCTCAAGGGCTTCGACCTCGACGGCATGGATCCGACCAGCCCCGACTTCATCCATCTGCAGGTCGAATGCCTGAAGCTCGCCTATGCCGATCGTGAGGCCTTCTATGGCGATCCGGCGTTCGTCGACGTGCCGATGGAGACATTGCTGTCGGACGCCTACAACGCCGAGCGCCGAGCGCTCGTCGACCCGGCTCAGGCCTCCATGGAGCAGCGGCCCGGCAAGGTCGACGGCTTCGGCGGCGTCGTGAAGCTGCGCCGCGCAGACGGCGTGCGCCTCGGCGTCGTGTCGAGCGGCGCCGGCGAGCCGACGGTCGGGCGCGTCGGCCAGACGAACGGCGACACGGTGCATTTCGACATCATCGACAAGGACGGCAACATGATCTCGGCCACGCCCTCAGGCGGCTGGCTGCAGAGTTCGCCGGTCATTCCCGAACTGGGTTTTCCGCTCGGCACGCGCGGCCAGATGTTCTGGCTGGAGGAAGGCCTTCCCGGGTCGCTGGCGCCGGGCAAGCGCCCGCGCAGCACGCTCACGCCCACTTTGGCCCATCGCGACGGCAAGCCGTACATGGTGTGGGGCTCGCCGGGCGGCGACCAGCAGGACCAGTGGATCACGCAGCACTTCCTGCGGCACGTGCATTGCGACATGAACCTCCAGGAGGCGATCGATGCGCCGGCCTGGCACAGCGAGCACTTCCCCTCCTCCTTCTGGCCACGCACCGCACGCCCGGGCGTGCTGGTGCTGGAAGGCCGTATCCCGAAGGATACCGTCGCCGAGCTGAAGAAGCGCGGCCACGAGGTCGAGGTGAACGATGAATGGTCGGAAGGCCGCCTGACGGCCGCGACGCGCGACGACCCGTGGCGCAAGGCGGCCGCCAATCCGCGCGGCATGCAGGGTTACGCGGCGGGCCGATGAACGCTCTTCTGGCGTACACACAGAGATGAGTGACGCGCTGCTGGAACTGCGCGGACTGACGGTGGACTTCGCCACCGACGACGGCGTCGTCCATGCCGTCGACGGCATCGACTTGGCTCTGGACCGCGGCCGGACGCTCGGCCTGGTGGGCGAGTCGGGCTGCGGCAAGAGCGTGACGTCGCTCGCCATCATGGGCCTGCTGCCGCCGGAGAACTCGACGGTCGGCGGCGCGGTCGTGTTCGAGGGGCGCGACCTGCTGACGCTCGATGCGCATCTGCTGCGCGACCTGCGCGGCGCGCGGCTCGCGATGATCTTCCAGGAGCCGATGACCTCGCTCAATCCCTCCTACACGATCGGCGACCAGATCATCGAGGCGATCCAGCGGCATCAGGACCTCGACAAGGCGGCGGCTCGGGCCCGCGCCATCGAGGTGCTGAAACTGGTGCGCATTCCCTCGCCGGAGAAGCGCGTCGACGACTATCCGCACAAGCTCTCCGGCGGTATGCGCCAGCGCGCCATGATCGCCATGGCGCTGGCCTGCGGCCCGCAGCTCCTCATCGCCGACGAGCCGACGACGGCTCTCGACGTGACCATCCAGGCGCAGATCCTCGACCTGATGTGCGGCCTGCGCCGCGACACCGGGACCGCCATCATCCTGATCACCCACGATCTCGGCGTGGTGGCGGAAATGGCCGACGACGTCGCCGTCATGTATGCGGGGCAGATCGTCGAGCGGGCCGCCGTGCACGATCTCTTCGCGCGACCGGAGCATCCCTACACGGTCGGGCTGCTGGGCTCGATCCCGCGGCTCGACGAAAAGCGCGAGCGGCTGCCGTCGATCGAGGGCCGCATGCCCGACATGACGCGCCCACCTCCCGGCTGCCGCTTCGCCGCCCGCTGTCCCTTCGTCGAGCCCGAATGCATCGCCGCGCCGCCGGTACTTGTCGAGGTCGCCCCGGGCCATCTCTCGCGCTGTCGCCGCGCTCCGCTCTCACAGGTCGTGGCATGAGTGGCGCTCTGCTCGCGGTTCAGGGGCTGCAGAAGCATTTCCCGGTGAGGAGTGGTGCCTTCGGACTCGTCTCCGGCCATGTCCGCGCGGTGGATGGCGTCGACTTCCATGTCGACGCCGGCGAAACGCTGGCGATCGTCGGCGAATCGGGCTGCGGCAAGTCCACGGTCGGCCGGCTGGTGCTGCGCCTGCTCGAACCGACCGGCGGCAGCGTCCGCTTCGAGGGTGAGGATCTTCTTCGCCTGACCGACTCACGCATGCGCGCCCAGCGGCGGCACATGCAGGTGATCTTCCAGGACCCCTACGCCTCACTCAATCCGCGCATGACCGTGGGCGCCATGCTGGGCGAGCCCCTGATGCTGCACGGGCTCGCCGCTTCAGAGTCGGCGCGACGCGCGCGGGTCGGCGAGCTGCTGGAACTGGTCGGCCTGCGGCCCGAGCATGCGCGCCGCTATCCGCACGAATTTTCCGGCGGCCAGCGCCAGCGCCTGGCGATCGCCCGTGCACTGGCGGTCGAGCCCAAGCTCATCGTGGCCGACGAGCCGGTCTCGGCGCTCGACGTGTCGATCCAGGCGCAGGTCGTCAATCTCATGCGGTCGCTGCAGGTTCGCTTCGGCCTCGCCTACGTCTTCATCAGCCACGATCTCGCGGTCGTGAAGCATATCGCCGACCGCATCGCCGTGATGTATCTCGGCAAGATCGTGGAAACCGCAACGACCGACGAACTCTTCCGAAACCCGCGCCACCCTTATACGCGCGCGCTTCTGTCGGCGGTGCCGCTGCCCGACCCGACAGTGGTCCGCGAGCGCGCCCTGCTGGAAGGCGACATTCCGAGCGCGATGAACCCGCCGCCGGGCTGCCGCTTCCACACGCGCTGCCGCTACGTCCGCCCGTCCTGCAAGGTCGATATGCCGGCCCTGGTCGACGACGATGCGGGGCACGCCACGGCCTGCCCGTGGTGGCCCGAACTACCGCCCGCGCCCTCGCTCGCCGAGGGCGCTGGCCAAGATCAAGACCGACTGCGACTGGCCCGCCTGCAGGCAGCGTTCGTCACCACTCAAACGGAGGCAACATGAAGAAGATGGTTCATCGCCTGGCACTGGCCGCCGCATTCGTCGGCCTCGCCGCGTCCGGCGCCGCCGCCCAGAGCAACCTGCGCGTTGGCCTCGCAGAGGATCCGGACGTGCTCGATCCGACCCTGGCCCGCACCTATGTTGGGCGCATCGTCTTCTCCTCGATCTGCGACAAGCTGTTCGACATCGACGAGAAGCTGGCGATCGTGCCGCAGCTCGCGCTCGGCCACGAGACTTCGGCCGACGGCAAGGCCGTCACGATCAAGCTGCGCCCCGGCGTGAAGTTCCATGACGGTGAGACGTTCGACGCCGCCGCCGCGAAATACAGCCTCGAGCGCCACCTCAACATGAAAGGCTCGTTCCGCAGGCCCGAGCTGGCCTCCGTCGCTTCCATCGAGGTCGTGGATCCGACGACCGTCAAACTCAGCCTCAAGGAGCCCTTCTCGCCGCTGCTGGCGCAGCTCACCGATCGCGCCGGCATGATGGTTTCGCCCAAGGCCGCGGAGGCCGCCGGCGACAAGTTCGGCCTGAAGCCGGTCTGTGCCGGCCCCTACAAGTTCGTCGAGCGGGTCCAGCAGGACCGCATCGTGGTCGAGAAGTTCGCCGACTACTGGAACAAGGACCGGGTCTTCATCGACAGGATCACCTACCTGCCGATCACCGACTCGACCGTGCGTCTCGCCAACCTGCGCTCCGGCAGCCTCGACATGGTCGAGCGCGTGCTGGCGACAGACATCAAGACAGTGCGCGACAACCCCAAGCTCAAGCTCGTTACGGCGGTCGAGCTCGGCTACCAGGGCCTCACCATCAACCTGTCCAACGGACCGAAGGCCGATACGCCGCTGGCCAAGGACGCCCGCGTCCGCCAGGCCTTCGAGCTGTCGATCGACCGCGATGCCCTGAACCAGGTCGTCTTCAACGGCGAGTTCGTCGTCGGCAACCAGTGGATCAATCCGAGCAATCCCTACTACCAGCAGGCTTTCCCGGTGCCGAAGCGCGACGTCGCCAAGGCCAGGGCGCTGCTCAAGGAAGCCGGTGTCACTGGCCGCATGTCGCTCGACTTCATGGTGCCGAACAACCCCGAGACGAGGCAGGTCGCCGAGGTGCTGCAGTCGATGGTGGCGGAGACCGGATTCGATCTCAAGATCCGCGTCACCGAGTTCGCGACCTCGCTGAAGCAGTCCGAGAGCGGCGAGTACCAGCTCTACCTGATCGGATGGTCGGGCCGCAGCGACCCCGACGGCAACTCCTACATCTTCCATGTCTGCGGCCAGCCGCAGAACAATTCCGGCTATTGCGACAAGGACGTCGACGCCTGGCACAACGAGGCCCGCATCAAGAGCGATCCCGCCGAGCGCAAGAAGATCTACGAGAAGATCACCGCCAAGTACCTGCCCGAGGGCTCGATCAAGTACCTCTACCATCGCCGTGTCCTGGTCGCGCTCTCCGACAAGGTCGACGGCTACAAGCAGATGCCCGACGGCCTGATCCGCGTCGTCGGCGTCAAGCTGAAGTAAGACCGGGCCTTGCTGACCTTCCTCTCCCAGCGACTGCTGCAGATCATCCCGACACTGATCCTGGTGTCGATGCTGATCTTCGGCCTGCAGCAGCTCCTGCCGGGCGATCCGGCGCTGATCATGGCGGGAGAGGAGCGCGACCCGAAGGTCCTCGAGGAGATCCGCGAGCAGTACCGGCTGAACGAGCCGATCCCGGTTCAATACTTCTACTGGATCAAGGGTGTGCTCTCCGGGAACCTGGGCGAGTCGATGCGGCTCAAGAGCTCGGTATCGTCGCTGGTCGCCGAGAAGCTGCCGGTGACCCTGCAGCTCGCCGCCATGGCACTGATCGTGGCGCTGGGCATCGGCATCCCGGCCGGCATCATCTCGGCAGTAAAGAAAGACACCGCCTGGGATTACGGCGCCAACGTCTTCGCCCTGTGGGGTCTCAGCACGCCCAATTTCTGGCTGGGCATCCTGATGATCTTCCTGTTCTCCGTGACGCTCGGCTGGCTGCCGGCTTCGGGCTATGTCCGGCTGGGCGAGGACTGGAAAGCCAGCCTCGCCACCACCGTGATGCCCGCCTTCGTGCTGGGCAATGCGATCGCCGCCGTGCTGATGCGGCACACGCGCAGCGCCATGCTGCAGGCGATGGGTGCGGACTATGTACGGACGGCCCGTGCCAAGGGCCTCTACGAGCGGCGTGTCGTCCTGAAGCATGCGCTCCGCAACGCCATGACGCCGGTCATCACCCTGGGTGCCCTCGAATTCGGCACGTTGTTGTCGGGCGCGGTGCTCACCGAGCAGATCTTCACCATTCCGGGCTTCGGCAAGCTGATCGTCGATTCGGTCTTCAATCGCGATTACGCGGTCGTGCAAGGCGTCGTGCTGGTGACCGCCACGACCTACATCGTGCTGAACCTGCTGGCCGACGTGGCCTACGTACTGGTCAATCCGCGGCTGCGGGGCTGATGCCATGACCGCCGCCGTCGTTCCCACCGTCCCTGCCACAGACGCCCGCGAGGAAAATCCGTGGGCCCGCGCCTGGCGCCGGCTCAAGCGGCGCAAGGGCGCCATGTTCGGGCTGGTGGTCGTGGTGCTGTTCGTCCTGGTCGCGATCCTCGCGCCGCTGATCTCGCCCTACGATCCCATCGCCACGAGCTTCACCCAGGTGCGCAAGCCGCCCTCCTGGGCGCATTGGCTCGGGACCGACGAAGTCGGCCGCGACGTGCTGGCCCGCATCATCTGGGGCGCCCGCGCCTCGCTCAGCGCCGGTCTCGTGTCGGTCGGCATCGCGCTCGGCATCGGCGTACCGCTCGGCCTGCTGGCGGGCTACGCCGGCGGCTGGATCGACGCGGTCCTATCGCGGATCGTCGACGCGATGCTGGCCATTCCGTTCCTCATTCTGGCGATCGCGCTGGCCGCCTTCCTCGGGCCGAGCCTGAGCAATGCGATGATCGCCATCGGCGTCACCGCCACGCCGGTCTTCATCCGGCTGACCCGCGGCCAGACCATCGCCGCCAAGGTCGAGGATTACGTCGAGGCGGCGCGCGCGGTCGGCAATCCACACTGGCGCATCGCGCTGCGCCACGTCCTGCCCAACATCGTGCCGCCCCTGCTGGTGCAGGCCTCGCTCGCCATCGCCGGCGCAATCATCGCCGAGGCGGCCCTCTCGTTCCTCGGCCTCGGCCAGCAGCCGCCCTCGCCCTCATGGGGCAGCATGCTGAACTCCGCCCAGCGCTTCATCGCGCAGGCGCCGTGGATGGCTTTCTGGCCGGGCTTCGCGATTTTCTTCGCGGTTCTGTCTTTCAACCTTCTGGGCGACGGCCTGCGCGATGCGCTCGACCCCCGGCACAAATAGGCCGTTCGGGATTTCAGTTCGGCAGCGAGGTGTCCGCGGTTGCGAAGGCCGCCACGTTGCTGGTCAGCATCGTGACACGCTCCTCTACAAGGAGCTGTGACACCGCCAGGAAATGCACGAGCTCGCCGTCACCCAGAAGCTCGGCCTCCTCGATCATCTCCCTCACGCTGTGCCAGACCCGGAACAGCGCCGCCGCTCGCTTCTTCTCCGAAAGCGGCACACGACTGCGCCGCCGCCGAATATTCGGTTCGACGATGATCTCGAAGACATCCGTCATTGTGTACCCACCTGACGCTTACGCGTGGAACATCTCTCCCGCTCCCGGCCGACCGCCGGTTACATAAGCCTACCGCAAAAGCGGTGCCAAGCGAGGGCAATCCGACTCGAGGTTAGTCCGACTTCCGCTTCAGGTGCCATCTCCGCCGACAGGCAGGCCCGACGGGTCGACCTGCCGCTCCTTGCGCAGGGCGACGGAGTCGGGCGCCGCGGTCTCGGGCAACGGCTTGCTCGGATCGACGGCCCTTACCATCGCAACGACGCGCTTGGGTCCCTTGCCGGTATCGTCGGCTTCGAGACGGCGCCAACCGTGCCGTTCCCAGTACTTGATGTCCTGCGGCAGGGCCTGCGTATAGAGCATCCTGCAGCCGCGGCTCTCCGCGATCCTGGCGCAGCGATCGATGAGGAGCTGGCCGATGTCGTTGCCGCGGAAGCGCTTCATCACCGCCAGCCGCTCCGGCATGGCGAAGGACTGGAACCACCGCAGGCGAACGGCGCCCGCCGGCTCGTCGCCCAGATAGGCAATGATGTGGGTGGCGCCGAAATCGTGGCCGTCGAATTCCTCCGAGTACGGTACGTCCTGCTCGCCGATGAAGCAGGCGGCGCGGACTGCGAAGGCCTGAAGGGAGTCTTCCATCTTCATGGCCAGCTTGATGGTGACGGCCTGGCCGCCAATCGAACGTGTGTTGGTGCTCATTTGTCCCACTCTCCTCAGCTCGCGCGCCGTTCGGTCCATTCCGCGTGCGGACAGGACGCTCCCCGTTCCATCGACTCTTCCAGGATGCCCGGCATGTCCAGCTTGTCCTCCGGACGGTTCAGCACCATCGGGTCGGTCAGCACGGTCGGGGCGTCCGGGCCAACCTCGAGATCGCAGGCGAACGCGCCGTACTCATGGTCGGAGAAGTGAAAGACCTTGTCGTCGACCTTGCGGAAGCCATCCTTCTCGAAGATCGGCCACAAGCGCTTCTGGCCGTGCAGGTAGGCCTTGGGGTAGCCCTTCTTGCGGCAGAATTCCTTGGCCCACCGCACGAAAGGCAGGAAGAGCCCGTACGACCGGTAGCGCTTCAGGATGATCGCCCGCTCCAGCTTGGCGAACCCCGCGAACCAGCGCACCCGGATCGACG
>JAGNNA010000452.1 GCA_017990895.1 Reyranella sp. | reverse complement strand
CGACCACGTCAAGGTGGTGGGCGCCGGCCTGGCGAACGGGCTTCTGACGATCGAGCTCCGGCGCGAGATTCCGGTGGAAAAGAAGGCTCGCGCGATCCGCATCGAGGCGGGCTCGACGCCTCGCCTGTCGAAGCAGTAGGCGCAGAGCCCGCTTGGGGGAGCGGAGCGTTCGCCGTTCGCACGGCGGCGCTTCGCTTCCCTCCAACCCGTCACATTTAGGAGGTTCGTCATGATCGCAAGGTCGGCAGCCTACCGGCCTGAATGGTCTTCGGATCTGGACACCCAGGTCGGTGCCGCTGAAGTTTTCCCCCCTCATGGATATGCCGGAACGATCGACCGGCCACCGCGCGGCCGCGTCCTGATTGTCGAGGACCAGCTGCCTCTGGCGCTCGAAATGCAGAAGCACCTGCGCGACGCCGGCTATCGCATCGTCGGCCCCGCCGGGAGCCAGGGTGAGGTGGAAAGGTTGGTGAGAAGTGGCCGCCTCGACGCCGCGGTAATCGACGTCGACTCCCGCCGCAGCGCGCCCTTCGCCGTTGCAGACTGGCTCGCCGCGGAACAGGTGCCGTTCGCCGTGATCGCGGACGACACGAGCAGCTTGCCGCACGAACTGGCTTTGCGGCCGGTGATCACCAAGCCTGTATCGCCATCCGCCCTGGTGGAGACGGTCGATCAGATGGTCAACGGCAGCCCGGGAGCCATGGTGATCCCCTACACGCGCGGGCCGCGGCTGTTCCCGCAGCTCTAGTCGAGGCTCGGGCGTCTCAGCAGAGCGGCGACTTGGCGAGGCGCGGCTTGTGGGCCTTCGCAGTCCCCTGGGCCGCGCCCTCCGGTGTCTTCCCGGCGTGCATGGCTTGACGGGAGGCCTTGCGTTGCGCCCGCTGTTCGGGAGTGAGCTGCGGACGGGACTTGGCCTTGGCCTGGCGACAGGTGCGAGTCCCGGGCGCGTCGGTCTGGGCGTTCGTGCCGGCCTGGGGCGGTGCGGGGCCCCGGCGCGTGAACGCCCCCGTCGTCGAGCGGGCACGGATCGAGGAAGCCGCCCGTATGGATGGAACCTGCATCTATCTGGGTCCGCTCTCCAGTCATTTCGGACACTTCCTCCTCGAGTCTTTGGCGCGCGCCTGGTACCTGATCGAGGCGGAACCTTCGCTGCCCATCCTGTTCCACGGCTGGAGCGAAGAGCTGACCCTCACGTCCTTCGCCTCGGCCTTCCTGACGGCGCTGGAGGTGGACCCCTCGCGCATCAGGATCGTCGCCGGCCGCGACGTTCGCGTGGGCCGGCTCGTTCTTCCATCCTCGCAGTTCTGGCAGGGAGTGAGCGCGTCTCCCGGCATGTGCGTCGTCTTCGATCACATCAGGGAGAAGATGCTGCGGGCCCGAACAGGTTCGGCGCAGACACCCGCGAAGGTCTACCTCAGCCGGCGGGGCCTCGGCGGAACGCGGGCATCCGGCGAGGCACGGGAGGTCATCGCGAACGAAGAGGAGGCCGAGGCGCTTTTTCGCGGCCGGGGCTATGAGATCCTGCGGCCCCAATCGGTGCCGATCGAGGAGCAGGTGGCCATCGTCGCCAACGCCACGCACGTCGCCGGACCGTCGGGATCGGCGCTCCACCTGATGCTGTTCAACGCCAACCTGCAGGCCAGGCTGATCGAGCTGCGGACCAAACCCGCCTTCAACCAGCTGCTGATCAGCGCCATCCGCGGCAACGAGGCCTTTCACGTGTCGTGCCATACGAAGAAGGGATCACCGGGCCATATGATCATCGACATGGACGTCGTCGAACGTGCGGTTCGGGAAATCGACTGACGGCTGCGGTGTGCCGGTGTGCAGCCCGCCGCGCGAAACAGGCAACGCAGGCTTGCTGTTCCAGAGCCGGACGCGACTGTTATCCTGCCTCGCGACAAAAAGCGTGAGGACGAAATGGATTTCCAGGAGCTGGTGCACAGCCGCCGCAGCACCCGCGGTTTTGCGAAGAAGCCGGTGCCCAAAGCCGTGATCGCCGCGATCATCGAGGACGCCAAGCGCGCGCCCTCGTCGATGAACAGCCAGCCCTGGCACGTCCATGTGCTGACCGGCGCGCCGCTCGACGAGGTACGCCGCCGCAACATGGAAGAGATGGCGGCGGGCAAGCCCTCGAAGCGGGACGTCTTCACCCACGGACCCTACGAGGGCGCGCATCGCCAGCGCCAGGTCGACATCGCCAAGCAGCTGTTCGCCGCCATGGGCATCGCGCGCGACGACAAGACGATGCGCCAGGACTGGGTGATGCGCGGCTTCCGCCAGTTCGATGCGCCGGTGTCGCTGGTGCTGACCTACGACCGTGTGCTCGATCCGGGCGCCACCTGCCATTTCGATCTCGGCGCCCTGTGTTACGGCATCGTGCTGGCAGCGTGGGACCGCGGCATCGGCGCCGTGGTGAACGGGCAGGGTATCGCCCGCTCCGACATCGTGCGCGAGGTCGCGAACATCCCCGACGAAGAGGCGATCATGACCTGCGTCGCGCTGGGCTATCCCGACGATTCCTTTGCCGCGAACGCCGTGAAGTCGGAGCGCACACCGGCCGAGGAGTTCGTGAGGTATGTCGGCTTCGACTGAGGGCGAGGACAATGATCGTCGCGCTGGCGCTGTTTGCCATTTCGGTCGTCTACGCCACCGTAGGCCAGGCCGGCGGGACGGGTTTCCTTGCGGTCATGGCGGTGGCCGGCGTTCCGGTCGACCAGCTTCGGCCGACGGCGCTCGCCATGAACGTCGTCGCGGCGTCCTACACCAGCTGGCGCCTCCACGCGGCGGGCCTGATCGACTGGCGCATGCTGATGTCGCTGGCCATCCCCGCGCTTCCCGCTGCGTTCGTGGGCGGCGTGATCGCCCTGCCGTCGGGCCTCTATGCGTCCGTGACCGGCGCCCTGCTGCTGACAGCGGCCGTGCTGATGATCGCGCGGCCGGCAACCGCCCTCCTGCCAGGCGTGGTGGCCTCGAGGGCGGGCCTGGCGGGCATCGGGGCGGTGGCGGGCTTTCTCTCCGGGATCTCGGGTATCGGCGGCGGCGTCTTCGTCGCGCCCGCGCTGATTGTGCTCGGCTGGGCCCGGCCCAAGGAAGCCGCCGGCCTGTCGGCGCCGTTCATCCTCGGCAATTCGGTGGCGGGGCTGGCAGGCGCTCTACTGGCCGGCCAGCGGTTCGCACCGGAGCTGCCGCTGTTCGCCTGCGCCGCACTGCTGGGCGCGGCTGTCGGCACCGCCGCAATCCTGCGCATCTCCGAGCGCATGGTGCGCTTCGTTCTGGCGGCCATCCTGGCCGTTGCCGGTCTCCGGCTCGCGGCGAGGTGAGAGCGGGCTTCGCCCTCAGCTCCTTCCCATCGAATAGAACTCCGGGTTCGGACGCATGCTGGTGACGTTGGCCATGCGGTTCGACAGGCCGAAGAAGGCGGCGATGGCGGCGATGTTCCAGACGTCTTCCTCGTCGAAGCCATGCTGCTTCAGTATCTCGATATCATCGTCGCCGACCTGGTGGGCCGACTGGCTCACCTTCACGGCGAAGTCGAGCATCGCCTTCTGGCGCGGCGAGATGTCGGCCTTGCGGTAGTTGATGGCGACCTGGTCGGCGATCAGCGGGTCCTTGGCGCGGATGCGCAGGATCGCGCCGTGGGCGATCACGCAATACTGGCA
>JAGNNA010000451.1 GCA_017990895.1 Reyranella sp. | reverse complement strand
TATTCTCGGTTGGGAACACGAGCAAGAGGCGGATCGCCAGGCCATGCTGGCCCTGGAAACCGCCGTGCTGCACGGGTGCGGCCTGCCGCATCCGCTCGCCAAAGGGGACTGATCCCTTGATCGCCAACGTCACTGCACAGGGAACCGGATCGGCGCTGGTCCTGGCGCTCGCGGCCTGGGGTTCGGCCATGCTCCTGAGCGGGCTCCTGGCTGCGCATTACCGGGTCAGCGGCCTGTTCCACAACGGGCTGCTCGAGGACCGCCCCCTCGGGGCGGCGCTGAACAACTACCTGGCCCACGACCGGCGCTTCCAGGTCACCATCGGTGCGCTCTACCTCGGCTGTTCGCTGGTCGGCGGCTGGACGCTGGGCCGCCTGCTGGAGGCCGTCTGGGCCGGCGCCGGGGGCGTGCGCTTCCTCCTCGTGTTCGGGATCGGCGCCACACTGATCTGGACGCTGGGCGGCCTGCTCCTGCGTTCGTTGGCGGCCGGCGCCGCGCTGGGCTACGCACGCGTGGTCGGCACGATCGTCTTCCCGCTGTGCTGGCTGCTGCGGCCATGGGCGGCGTTGATGCTCGTGATCATGGACCGGGTCGACGACACGCTGTGGTCGGCGGACATGCAGCCGCACCTGTCGACGGGCGAGATCCGCAGCCTGATGAGCGACGAGGGCGAGGACTCCGCGCTGGACGAGGACGAACGCGAGATGATCCAGAGCATCTTCAATTTCCACGAGACCGCCGTGCGCGAGATCATGGTGCCGCGTATCGATGTGGTGGCCCTTGACGGCGATGCTTCGGTGCTCGAAGTCGTGCCGACGGTGATCGAGCAGGGCCATTCGCGCCTGCCCGTGTTCCAGGGCAGCGTGGACCGGGTGGTGGGCATCCTCTACTCGAAGGACCTGCTGCGCCTGGTGCAGGACGGCCGCTTCGTGGCGGCGGGGCGCAAGGTGGCCGACCTGGCGCGGCCGGCCTATTTCATCCCCGAAAGCAAGAAGATCGACGAGGTGCTCGACGAGTTCCGCTCCAAGCGGATCCACATGGCCGTCGTCATCGACGAGTACGGCGGCACGGCCGGGCTCGTGACGCTGGAAGACGTGATCGAGGAGATCGTCGGCGACATCGAGGACGAATTCGACGAGCAGGAGGACCTGGTCACCTGGCTCGACGACCGCACGGTTCGACTGGACCCGAAGATCAACCTCGAGGAACTCGAGGAGATCCTGGGCGTCACCTTCGGCGATGCTGCCGGTGTGGAGGACAGCGAGACGCTCGGCGGACTGGTGTACGAGGCGGCCGGCAACGTGCCCCAGGCGGGCGAGGAGTTCGCCGTGGCCGGCTTCAGCGTCACCGTCGAGGACGTGGCCGACCAGCGCCTGCTGCGCGTGCTGCTGCGCGCGCCGGCGGCGATGCCGGGCTTCGCCCGCCGCGAGAGCGAATGAAGGGAGGCCCCGGCATGCTTGGATTCCTGCGGCGCAACCTCCTGACCGGTATCCTGGCCATCACGCCGCTCGCCCTCACGCTATGGGTACTCTGGCGCCTCTACGGCTTCATTGCCGGAATGCTCCGCCCGCTGCTGAGCAAGCTGCCGTTCGTCAGCGACCACTACCCGGAGTTCGCGCTGACGCTCCTGGGAATCGCCGCTTTCATTCCCATCCTCGTACTGCTGGGCCTGTTCACGCGCAACCTGGTGGGCAAGGCGTTCTTCGGTTTTGTCGACCGGGTGTTCGATCGCATCCCGCTGGTGAAAGGCCTGTTCACCACGTTCAAGCAGATCGCCGGCGTCTTCGGCAAGAACCAGGGCCAGTCGTTCAAGAAAGTGGTGCTGGTAACCTTCCCGCATCCCGGCAGTTGGGCGCTGGCGTTCGTGACGCACGATGAACCCGATTCCGAGATGGTCGCCGTGTTCCTGCCGACTACGCCGAACCCGACTTCGGGCTTCCTGCTCCTGCTGGCGCGGGAAGAGACGCGGCCGGTCAACCTGACCGTGGAGGAGGCGATCAAGCTGATCGTTTCCGGCGGTTCGATCATGACGGCTGCACAGATTGCCGCAATCAGCGCGCCAGGCCGGGCGACGCCGGTCGGGCCGGCGGGAGGTGCGGCATGACCGACGACGATCCCGATCCGCGCCGGACCCCGGCCGCCGACGGTGGCGCCGACGGGGGGCAGGACGAGCGGCCCGATGAGCGGCCCGATGAGCGGCCCGATGAGCGTGTGCTCGACCCCGCCAACCTCGACGCCGAACGCCAGGCCCTGGGCCAGCGGTTCGTGGCGCTGCTCGACGGTGGCCGCGAGGACGAGGTCCGTTCCCTTGCCGATGAACTCTCGCCGGGCGACCTCGCGGAGATCCTGCGTCCGCTGGACGTGGCCGACACGGCCCGCCTCCTGCGCCTGCTGCCACCCGACCCCGTGGCCGAGGTGCTGCTGGAGATCGACAATCGCAGCCTCAGTGCGCTGCTGACGCTTCTGGACGTCGACGCCATCGCCGACATCGTCGAGGAAATGCCGTCGGACGACGCGACCGACCTTCTCGGGGAGTTGGAGCCGCAGCACGCCGAGCAGATCATGGCGGCCATGGACGAGGCCGAGCGCTCGGAAGTGGCCGATCTGCTGCAATACAGCCCGGAGACCGCCGGCGGCCTCATGGGCAAGGAGTTCACCGCCTGCACTGAGGAACAGACCTGCCAGGACGCCGTGTCGCTGCTGCGCGGGCTGGACCAGGACGATCTCGAGGAGACCCACGCGCTGTTCGTGGTCGACCAGCGCGGTCGCCTGACCGGGCAGCTGCCGCTGACGGTGCTGCTGCTCGCGGACCGTTCCGCGCTCGTCGTCGACGTGATGGAGAACGAGCCGCTGTACGTTTCGGTGGACCTGGACCAGGAGGAAGTGGCCGGCTTCTTCATGACCCACGACCTGATCACGCTGCCGCTGGTGGACCACCAGATGAAGCTGGTCGGCCGCATTACGGCCGACGACGTGATGGACGTCATGGAGGAGGAGGCCACCGAGGACTTCTCGCGCCTGGCGGGCGTCAGCGTCGCCGAGTACGGCGAGCAGTCGGCCCTGCGTGTGGCGCGGTCGCGGCTGCCGTGGCTCCTGGGTGCCCTGCTCGGTGAGCTCGGGGCCGTGCTGGTGCTGCGGCACTTCGAGCAGAGCCTGCAGACGATGGTGGCGCTGGCCTTCTACATCCCCATGATGATGGCCCTGGCTGGCAATGTCGGCATCCAGACCTCGTCGGTGGTGGTGCGCGGCCTGGCTACGGGTGAACTGCCCATTTACCGCATCGGCCGCCATCTCGGGCGCGAACTGATGACCGCCGGACTGGTCGGTGTCTCGATCTCGATCAGCCTCTCGGGGCTCTCGTATCTTCTCAGCGGGAACATCTATCTCTCTGCCGTGCTGGGTGTTGCGATGCTCCTGGTGGTGCTGATGTCGGCCATGGTCGGTACCGGCATCCCGCTCGTGCTGAACAAGCTGGGCATCGACCCCGCCGTGGCCACCGGCCCCTTCATCACCACCACCAACGATCTTTTCGGCCTGCTGATCTACCTGGGGCTGGCCTCGCTGATGTTGAGCCTGGGCACGGGCGGCTGAGCATGGGCGTCGTCACCAGGCCGTCGGCCGCCACCGACGCGCTCGTGCTGCGGGCGTGGCCGTGCGGCGAGACG
>JAGNNA010000450.1 GCA_017990895.1 Reyranella sp. | reverse complement strand
CTCCCGCATTCCGTGGGTGACACCGTAGGGAATGCTCAGCGCGGCCTCGACCCATTTCCAGCCCTCAGTAGCGATCTCGTCGGCGATGACCTTGAGCTTCTCGGCAACCAGGCGATCGAGCAGGCCGACATCCTGAAGCCATCCGCCGTCGTCGGACTGGAAGAGGTCGCGCAGCATCATGCCGCCGGCCGCCTCGTAGGCGTCGATGCCGACGAACACGGCGCGCTTGTCGGACGCGCGCACGGTGGTTTCGGTCAGCATCCGCCGGATCTGCCACGGCTCCTTCTGCCAACCGGCGCTGATCGCCTCCCAGACCTGTTTCTGCCGAGCGTGATCGGCCGACACGGTGAAGGCCATCAGCATTTCGAGCGTCATGTCGTCCTCGGCATAGATGTCGAGCAGCGTGGGCGAGACCGACGCCAGGCGCAGGCGCTGCTTCACCACGTTGACGCCGACGAAGAAGGCGGCGGCGATCGCTTCCTCGGTCATGCCCTTGTCGCGCATGGCCTGGAACGCCCGGAACTGGTCGAGCGGATGCAGCGGCGCCCGGTCGATGTTCTCGACCAGCGAGATTTCGTCGATCAGGATACCGCTGGCGGCGTCGCCGACGACGCATGGGACGGGCGTGGTTTTGGCGAGGCGCTTCTGCTTGGCGAGCAGTTCGAGCGCGCGATAGCGCCGACCGCCGGCGGGCACCTCGAACATGCCAGTCTCTACGCCCTCGGCGTCGAGGACGGGGCGAACATGCAGGGACTGGATGAGGCCGCGCCGGGCGATGGACTCGGCCAGCTCGTCGATCGACACGCCGGATTTCACGCGCCGGACGTTGGCCTGGCTGAGCACCAGCTTGTTGAAGGGAATGTCGCGCGACGACGAGAGGGTGATTTTCTGGATGGCAGTTGCCATTGTCATTACTCCGCGACGGGCAGCCGGGAGACTCTCTCTCGACCTCCAACCCGTCACGAAGCGAAGCGCCGCCCTCTTCCTCTGAAGGGGCAGCGCCACGAGTACAGTGATCGGTAAGGGGAAACGGAACGCCGATTCCCAATCAGCGGGCTTCTGACTCCCAATCAGCCGGACTCGGCGGCCGAGGGTGAAAGCCGGAAATACGGCAAACCGCATCTCCGGCTTTGATGAGATCAGGCAGCCCGATCGAGCAGCTTCTTCGCCTTGGCTTCCATGTCGAGGCGGGCGTCCTGATGCGGCTTGTCGCGCGCGACCGCGGTGATGCCCTGCACGAAATCGAAGATGCTCTCGGGCGGGCGACCTTCCTCGACCAGCACCGCGTCGATGATCTTTCCGGTCTCGGCCTTCGAGAAGCCCCGCTTGCGCAGGAAATCGCTGCGGTCCTCATCCGTGCGCGCCACTATCCGCTCACGCGCCGTCTTGATCCCGTTGATGAACGGCAGCGGTGACGAGTTGGCGAAATTCAGCAGCGCCGGTTCGGCTTCATGGGCGAAGCGCGACGCGGCATATTTGCTGTGGCGGATGCTGATCTCCTCGAAATCCTCGACGCCCCACAGATTGCGGTTCTGGCACACGGCGCGCAGATAGAAGCTTGCCATGCCGAGCGTCTTGGCGCCGACCTCCGAGTTCCAGGCGTAGAAGCCGCGGAAGAACAGGTCGGGTGAACCGTCCGGCAGGCGGCCGGCCTCGATGGGGTTCAGATCATCGACGAGGAACACGAACACGTCGCGATCGCTGGCGTAGAGCGTCGTCGTGTCCTTCGAGATGTCGACGCGGGGATTGTAGATCCCGGTCGACCAGTCGAGCACGCCCGGCACCTTCCAGCGCGTGTCTCCCGTGCCGTTGCCGGCAATGCGTTGCACAGCCTCGATCAGTTCGTGGTCGTAGATGCGGCCATAGTCCGGGCCGGTGACGGCGCGCAGTTCAACGCGGCCGTTCTCGGTTTCCAGCGTTTTGATCTGCTCAGCTCGGTTCGAGGTCAGGCCGTATTGCAGATTGATGCCAGCAAGGGCCGCCGGAAGATTGCGCAGATAGGCAGCGGGAGCGCCGACCTGGCTCGCCAACTGGCCGAAGCTCCAGTGTGTGGGAGCCACAGGCGCCTCGGCGCCGGGCAAGATCAGCGACAGCCGCTCGGGATCTGTGCGGCTTGCCTCGACATGGATCAGCGCGGTTTCCACCACACGGGTCCGGCTGCGCTCGGACCGATCGCGCACCGAGCGGGCCAGCTCGCCGAGTGACAGGAAGCGCTCGTCGTCGGGCCGCGAGAACCACTCCGATGACACCCGGCCGACGCGCTCGCCGCGCGTGACATCCACCTTGTAGCCGCCGCTGAGATCGCGGCGCGCATCGAGAACCTGCATGTTCATGGGAAAAACTCCATGACGGGCGCCGAAAGCCTCTCTCTCGGCACTTTACCCGTCACGGAAATCCCTTCCGCCCTCTCACTCTAAAGGGGGTGTTGCGGGGTCTCCCCGCAGAAGGGGTCGGCCGAGACCGTGGCTCGGACGCAGGGGAAGACCTTCCCCGTATCGGCCTCGCCCACACGACTTCCTTGAAAACTGTCAGAAAATCGCGTATGTTTCTAACAGGAGAATGACATGACTCGCCTGACCGAACAGATTTTGATGCATGCAACGGGCTTGCCTGAAGGTGTGCCGTTGTCTGCCAAAGGGTTGCTGCATCTCGGAAATCGGGCGGCGGTAGATCAGGCATTGTCGCGTTTGGCCGAGCGCGGACAGCTCATTCGCGCGGGCCGTGGCGTCTATTTGCGGCCCATCACCAGCCGGTTCGGTACGCGCACGCCTTCGGTCGAACAGGCTGTCGAGGCCCTCGCGAGCCAAAAGGGAGAGATCATCGTCTCGAACGGCGCCGCTGCCGCGAACGCCCTTGGCTTGACGACGCAAGTGCCCGTCCGTTCGGTTTATCTGACCTCCGGGCGCAGCCGAAAGATGCACCTCGGCAAGCAGGTCGTAGAATTGAAGCACGCCCCGCGTTGGCAATTGGCCTTGGCCCACCGCCCGGCTGGGGAAGCTGTGCGTGCGCTGGCCTGGCTCGGCCCGGAAAAGGCGGAAACCGCACTCAAGACGCTAAAGCGTAAGATGCCACCTGGCGCTTTCGGCGAACTGGTCGCCGCCGCGTCGCAACTTCCGACATGGCTCGCGCAAAGCGTCGGAAAGGCAGCCTATGGCTGACATCTTTCTCAAGCTTTCCGACCAGGATCGGCGCGACGCGCTGGGCGTCGCCGCCGATCGTTCGGGTCGTCCCACCCATCTCCTGGAAAAGGATGTGTGGGTGGTATGGGCGCTGGCTACCCTTTACGCCGCGCCACTCGGCGAACATCTGGTGTTCAAGGGCGGCACGTCGCTGTCGAAAGCCTATCAGGTCATTCGCCGGTTTTCCGAGGACGTGGATCTGACCTACGACATTCGGGCGATTGCGCCCGATCTGGTCGGGGACAATGGCGAGGGGTTGCCGAAAACCCGAAGCGAGGAAAAGCGCTGGTCCAGTGAGGTGCGTCGGCGGCTGCCTGCGTGGGTCGAGGAAACGGTGCAGCCGGTCATCGCGAACGCACTGGCCGCCGAAGGTCTGGCGGCGACCATCCGCGTCGAGGATGAGAAGCTCTTTATCGACTACGAGGCGACTGCGGCTGGTTCCGGCTATGTCGCACCCAGCGTTATGCTGGAGTTCGGCGCTCGCTCGACGGGCGAACC
>JAGNNA010000112.1 GCA_017990895.1 Reyranella sp. | reverse complement strand
GAACGGCACGCCTGCAAGCGCGACGACACCCAGCCCGCAGGCGATCATGGACAGGAGATCGCGGCCGCTCATCGACCGGCCCGGCCGAGAAGCCCCTGCGGGCGGAGCAGCAGGATGATCAGGAAGATTGCGTAGGTAGCGGCCAGGGTCAGGCCGGGATCGACGAAGACGGCGACATAGTTCTCGACGAGGCCCAGGATCAGGCCGGCGATCAGCGCGCCCAGAAGATTGCCGACGCCGCCCATGATCACCACGATCAGGGCCTTCAGGGTGAAGACGACGCCAAGATTGGCGTTGAAGGTCAGGAACATCGAGACGAGGACGCCCGCCGCCGCGACCAGCGCGCCACCCAGCGCGAAGGCCAGCGCTGATGCCATGCGCACGTCGATCGCCACCAGTTGTGCCGCCACGGGATCGACGGCGACGGCTCGTACGGCGGTGCCGACACGCGTGCGGGTCAGCGCCATATACAGGCCGACACCGATCACCACCGCCAGCGCGAGCGCCAGCAGACGGTTTGCCGCCACCGTGACGCCGGCGATCTGCAGCGGGAAGCTCAGGAACGAGTAGCTGAAATAGGCACCGCCGAAGAGCGCGAGCATAATGCCCTGAATCACGAACAGCATACCGAAGGTTGCCAGGATACTGTCGACCTCGAGCGCGTCGCGCGTCCGGGCGCGCCGAACCAAGGGCTGCAGCAGGATCCGGTAGAGCCCGTAGCTCAGCACGAAGGCCAGCGGCGGCACGATGAGGAGGCCGAGCAGCGGGCTCAATGCCAATCCGGAATAGAACGAGAGGGCCGCGAAGGCCGCCGCGATCAGCAGCTCGCCATAGGAAAGGTTCATGATGCGAGCGACGCCGTACTGCAGCGTCAGCCCCATGGCGACCAGCGCATACATGCCGCCCAGCGTCGCGCCCTGTAGCGTCACTTCCAGGAGCATCGACTCACCTCGAGCAAATGCGGCGGACTGTCCTCGGGCGCGCTCCGGTAACGCTACTTCCAGGGCGCCTTGGGCACGACGACGGTGCCGACACCCGGCCGCTCCGGCGCGACGCCGACGAAGAAGCCGTCCTGCCACTGGCCGATCAGCCAGAAATTGTCCTTCATCTGGTTGTCGACCAGCTTCAACTTGCCGAGCACGGTGTCGAACGTCCCGGTCTGCAGTTCCTTGATGATGGCCGGGCGGTCGATCTTGCCGACCCGCTCGATCGCCTGCTCGAGCATCTGCAGCGAGGCGTAGCCAACCTGGCTGCCCCAACGGTCGGGGCCGCGCTTGAACATCTCCTCGTGCTTCTTGGCGTAGGCCGCGGTCGAGGCATTGTCCTTCGACCAGCCTCCGAGCGACATGATGCCCTGAGCATTGGCGCCAAAGCGCTGCGGATACATCGGGAATCCGACGCCGACTCCCAGGAACATCACCTTGGGAGCATAGGAGGCGACCTTGGACTGCTCGGTGAGCGCCATCGTATCGGGCGGATAGGAGAATGCCACGAACGTGTCGGCGCCGGAGCGCTGGGCCTCGCCGATCAGCGGCGAGAGATCCTGCGTACCGATCGGATAGCTCTTGTCATAGGCGAGCTTGAAACCGGCATCGGTAAAGCCCTTGCGCGCCGCCTGGCTGAGATCGATGCCGAACCCGTCGGCAATCGAGATCATCGCGACGTTGGGACCGATCTTGCCGTCAGTGCGCAGCTTGGTCAGCAACCCGACCAGCGCGTCGACATACTGCTTCGAGGTGCCGAGCATCCAGAAGCTGTTGGGCCAACGCTTGGCGAGCTCGGGCGCGCGGTCGGTGACGGCGCTGAAGGCGAGCTGCGGGTAGCCGTACTTGTTGAAGACCGGGCCGACTGCAAGATTGAGGCCGGTGCCCCAGGGCGGGAACAGCAGGTCGACCTTGTCCTGGGTAACGAGGCGCTCGACGGCCCGCACGGCCTCTTCCGAATTGGACCGGTCGTCATATTCCACCACCTCGATCGGCACGCGCTTACCGCCGATCATCAGGCCGCCCTTGTCATTCACTTCCTTGACCCACATCTCGTAGTTCGGGATCTGGGTGATGGTGGCGCCGCCGGCGTTTGGGCCAGTCTTGGAAATGGCGTAGCCGATCTTGACCTTGTCCTGCGCCACGGCAGGTGCAGCGGCGAGCGCTGCCGCGGCCAACGCCGCGAGCGTGCCCAGAGTCAGACGCATCATGGCGTACTCCCCCTCGAGTTGGCGTTTCCCTGATTTTCTTGCTTATTCTACTCAACGCTACTCTAGACTGAATCTAGACTATATCGTCCGGCAGCCAAATCAATTTGGATTACGCAGCGAGCGCAAGAATCTCCATGACCTGCTCCGGTCCCTTGATGGGCCGCGGATTGTTCAGCACCGCCCGGTCGTGCATCGACTTCTCGGCGATCTCGCGGAAACGATCTTTGCCGACACCGACTTCGGAGAGGCGCCCTGGCAGGCCGAGCGACTTCACCAGCCCTTCGACCAGGTCGCCGGCCGCCGCATCGGGCTTGCCGAAGGCCTCGCCCACCCGCTTCTGGCGCTCCCCATTGGCCGGCAGGTTCCAGCGCAGCACCGAGGGCAGCATGACGCAGGACGTATGGCCGTGCGGCACGTGGCAGGCGGCACCCAGCACATGGCCGATCCCGTGGCTCGCGCCCACGCCGACGCCCGACGTGCCGGCGCCGATCGACAGCCACATGCCGAACTGCAGATCGAGCCGTGTCGCCATGTCGTCCGGGTTCGCCTTGTGGGCCGGCAGGGCCCGGGCGAGCAGCTTCAGCGCCTCGGTGGCTGTGCCCAGCACGAAGGGATGCGCCTGCTGCGAGCACAGACGCTCGACCGCGTGGTCGACGGCCTTCAGCCCGGTCGAGAGCATCAAATCCATCGGCGTCGCCAGCGTAGCGGCGGGATCGAGCATGATGACGCGCGGCACGATCAGCCGATGGCCGAAGCTCTCCTTGATGCCCTTGCGCGGATCGGAGATGCCGGCGAAAGCGTTGAACTCGGCGGCCGACAGGGTCGTCGGCACGGCGATCATGCGGATCGCGTCGGCCGGCGGCCGGATGGCCTCGGACGGGGGCGCGGCACCTTCCTTGGGCTTGCCGGCCCGGTAGGCGTCGAGTTCGTCAACCGTGGTCACGTCTTGCCACAGCGCGATCAGGATCGTCTTGGTGGCATCGATCACAGAACCGCCGCCCACCGCCACGATCAGGTCGGCACCGGCCGCACGCGCCATTGCAGCCCCCTCGACCACACAGGGCCGCGGCGAGTGCGCCGTGATGCCGGCATAGGTACCCGCGTGCAGGTCGCCGAGACCGTCGATGACGGAGGCGAGCAGCGCACTCTGCGCCACCGACTTGGATGTCGTGATGAACACCTTCTTCGCCCCCAGCCGCTCGGCCTCGGCCCGCAGCGCCACACCGGCCGGCCGGCCGTAGACGACGCGCTCGATGTCCTGGTGTCCGTGGATGCCGTTCAGCATGTCGTCCTCTCCTAGTTCAAGTGCCGACGGAACAGCGACAGCATGCGTTCGTAGTGCTTCTCGCGGGCGGCCTCATGCAGGTTGCCGCGGTCGGAGAAGGCGTAGCCGTGATGCGTTCCCGTCTCGGTCTCCACCCGCGACGGGAACGGCGCCGAAGCGAGCAGCTTCTCGAACTTGGCGACATCCGACAGCGGCACATAGGTGTCGTACTCGGCGAAGGCGTAGTAGCCCTCGGCGGTGATGTCGCCCAGCATCAGGTGCGGCGAGTCCGGCTTGTCGGTGATCAGGCGCGTTCCATAGTAGGACGCGAAGCAGCCGATGCGGTCAGGATGCGCCGCCGCAGTCGCGGTGACGAAGGCGCCGCTCATGCAGTAGCCCACCAACCCTACCTTGCCCGACTTCGCGTCGGGCAGCGTCGGCAGCACGTCGAGCACCGCGCCCGTGTCCGCCGCGACCTTGGCGTTCGAGAGCGTCTCCATAAGGCCGAACATGCGCTTCAGGTTGGCCTCGCCGTCGGGATGATTGCGCGTCGGTCCGCAGACGAATTCGCGCGTGCTGCGGTAGTAGAGGTTGGGCAGCACCACGAAATAGCCGGACTGTGCAATCCGCCGGCAGATCTCGCGCAATCCCTCGCGCACGCCGGGGGCGTCCATCAGCATGATGACGACCGGCAGCGGCCCGCCATCGTCGGGCCGTACCGTGTAGGTGTTCATGGCGCCATCTTGCGTGGCGATATCCAGCTCGCGTTCGATCATGCCCGGACGGTACCGGGCTCCGGTGCCATGGTCTATAACCGCGCCTCCTGTCTGACAGCGAGGAGTGGAACGAAATGCCGGTGGCAAGTGGGGGCGCGCTCGAGGGCCTGAAAGTGATCGATCTGTCGCGCGTGCTGGGAGGTCCCTATTGTGGCCAGATGCTGGCCGACCACGGCGCCGACGTGATCAAGATCGAGCCGCCACAGGGCGACGAGACCCGCACCTGGGGCCCTCCGTTCGACGCCGAGGGCATCTCGGCCTACTTCGCCGGCATCAACCGCAACAAGCGCACGATCGCGCTGGACCTCTCCAAGCCCGAGGGCCGCGAGGTTCTGCTGAAGCTGCTCGAGACGGCCGACGTGCTGATCGACAACTTCAAGACCGGCACGATGGAGAAGTGGGGCATCGGCTATCACGACGTGCTGGCCGCGAAGTTCCCGCGGCTGGTCCATGCCCGCGTCTCGGGCTTCGGCGCCGACGGGCCGCTGGGTGGCTTCCCGGGCTACGACGCCATGGTGCAGGCCTCGGCCGGCCTGGTCTCGGTCAACGGCTCGCCCGAAGGCGGACAGGTGCGCATCGGCGTGCCGGTGGTGGACCTCTCGACCGGCATGAACGCCACGATCGGCATCATGATGGCGCTCTATGAGCGAAACCGTTCGGGCAAGGGCCAGTTCGTCGACGCGACGCTCTACGACAGCGCCATCGCGCTGCACCAGCCGCATGCGCCGAACTATTTCATGGCCGGCCTCAAGCCCAAGCTGGTCGGCAACAGCCATGCGAGCCTGGTGCCCTACTCCAACTTCCCGACGAAGACGCGCAACATCGTCGTCGGCGCCGGCAATGACGGGCAGTTCCGCAAGCTGACGCAGATGCTGGGCAAGCCCGAGCTGGCCGACGATCCGCGTTTCAAGACCAACAAGGAGCGTGTCGCCCATCGCGCCGAACTCGAGGCCGAGCTGCGCGAGCTGCTGAAGGACCGCGACGCCAACGAGTTCTCGCAGGAGCTGATGAAGGGCGGCGTGCCGTCGGCCGCCGTTCTTGAAGTGTCCGACGTGATGGAGGCACCGCACACCAAGCATCGCGGCATGGTGTGGGAGAAGGACGGCTGGCGGAACGTCGGCAACCCCGTGAAGCTCTCGCGCACCCCGCCCAAGGTGCGCACCAAGCCCAAGAAGTTCGGCACCGACACCAAAGCGGTCCTCCAGGAAGCCGGCTATTCCGCCGCCGAGATCGACAAGATGGTCGCGACCGGCATCGCTTTCACCGAGACCAAGAAGTAGGAGTAAAGATGTTCCAACCCGACCTGCTCAAGGGCAAGCGCATCCTCGTCACGGGCGGCGGCACCGGCCTCGGCCGCTCGATGGCGCATCGCTACCTCGAGCTCGGCGCCAACGTCATCATCTGCGGCCGCCGTGAGGAGGTGCTGAAGGAGACCGCCGCCGAGCTCGCCAGGGAGACCGGCGGCGAGATCGAGACGGTGGGCTGCGACGTGCGCATCCCCGACGCCGTCGAGGCGATGATGGACAAGATCTGGGAGAAGCGCCCGCTCGACATCCTGGTCAACAATGCCGCCGGCCAGATCCTCGCCCAGACCCACAAGATGTCGTCGCGAGCGATCGACGCCGTGCTCGGGATCGTGCTGCACGGCTCGGCCTACTGCACCGTCGCGGCCGGCCGCCGCTGGATCGATGCCGGCGAGCGCAACAAGGTCGTGATGTCGATCCTCACCGTCTCTTCGCTGACCGGCGCGCCCTTTACCGTCCCCTCGGCGATGGCCAAGGCGGGCGTGCTGGCCATGACCAAGAGCCTGGCCGTCGAATGGGGCCCCAAGGGCATCCGCACCTGCGCGATCGTCCCCGGCCCCTTCCCGACCGAGGGCGCATGGAGCCGCTTGATGCCCAAGGAGCGTGGCGGCCAGGACGACATGATCAAGGCGATCCCGATGCGCCGCACCGGCGAGCATATCGAACTGGCCAACCTCGCCGCCTTCCTGGTCAGCGATGGCGCCGCCTACATCAACGGCGATGCCATCGTCATCGACGGCGGCAAGATGCTGCAGTCCGGCGGCGGCGGCGCCAACACGTCGGCGATGCTCGACTGGACCGACGAGCAGTGGGACGCGCTTCGCCCGAAGAAGAAGTAGTCAGGGCGCGGGGGCCGGAACGACGTTTTCGTCGGCCTTCCGGCCCGCCGCGACCCAGGCGACCAGGAGGTCGTAGAAGACCGACAGCACCACCGGGCCGATGAACAGGCCGATAAGGCCGCCCGCCAGCGTACCGCAGATCACGCCCGCCAGGATCACCGCCATCGGAGTCGGCAGGCCGCGGGCCATCAGGATGGGCCGCAGCACGTTGTCCAGCAGCAGGAGCGGTGCGGTATAGACCGTGAAGAGCCCGGCATGCAGCGCCGGCAGATACATCCAGGCCCAGACGATCACCGGGACCATGACGATGTTGGGTCCGACCTGGACGATCGCCAGGACCAGGCAGACGAAGGTGATGGCGCCGGCGAAGGGCACATCCGCCACCAGCATGCCGATGCCCAGCAGCGCCGACTGCAAGAGGGCGATGCCGATCACGCCCTGCGAGACGTTGCGGATGGTGGAGCCCGCGATCTCGATGAAGTGCCGGCCACGTGAATCGGCCACCCGCGCCGCCAGGTCGCGCAGGGTCCCGGCGAGTTCGTCGGAATAGGCGAGCAGGATGCCCGCCACGATGATGGCGCCGGCGAATTGCAGCACTTCCAGGAACAGCCCCGCCGCAATGCGGCCGATCCAGCGCCCGGCCGATGTGAGTTGCTCCATGTGGGCGCCCAGCATGGTGCGGAGGTCGTTGGAGGCGTTCAGCCAGAAGTCGTAGACCCGCGCGCCGACCATGGGCCAGCCACGAACCGACTCCGGCGGCGGCGGCACGACATGGCCGCCCCGCAGCAGCAGCCGCGCGTAGCCGTCGAGGCTTTCGATCGCCGACGCCGCCAGGACGACGACGGGCGCCAGCAGCAGGACGAGCAGGAGGATTGACAACAGCGACGCCGCAATGCCGTCGCGCACATGCAGGCGGCGGCGGACCAGGTTGAACAGAGGGTAGACGGCCACCGACAGGATGACCGCCCACATCATCAGGGCCGCGATCGGCCTCAGCAGGAGCAGGCTTACATAGACGATGGTCGCGATGAGGCCGAGACGGATCGCCAGGTCGATCGTGAAGCGTGTGACCTCGGCCTTGCCCTTATCCGTCTCGATCATGACCGTCTCCGCCGCCCCCGTGGCGGAGGGCGGTTATCGCACGGCGGCAGGTTTGGCGGTATCCACCACGCGAACGGCATCGCCGTTCGACAGGCCGTCCGGCGGACTCTCGATGACCCGATCCTGGGCAGTGAGGCCGCTGCCGATCTCGACGATCTGGCCGAGGTCCCGGGCGATCGTGATGGGCTTCAGCACGACCTTGCCGTTGGCGTCGACCGTGGCGACGCGCAGGCCATTTTTGTCGAAGATCAGCGCGCCCGCCGGAATGGCCAGGGACTGCATGCTCGACGGCAGCTCGATCCGGGTGTTGGCGAAGGCTCCGGGCATCAGCTCGCCGCTGGCATTGTCGACCACGACCTGCATTCGGGTGGTGCCGGTCTGGGCATCGACGGCACGGGTCGAGGCCTCGACGACGCCCTTGTAGATCTTGCCGGGATATTCAGGGACGGTGATCTGCACGGCACTGTTCAGCTTGACCGCAGGAACGAAGTTCTGGGGAACGTTGACGTTCAGACGCAGCCTGTCGACGTCCGAGATCACGAACAGGGCGAGGCCCGCGCTGGATTCGGCATGGATGAGGGCGCCGACATCGGTATTGCGATTCGTCACGATGCCGTCGAACGGCGCCGTGATCCGCTTGAAGGCCGACAGCACTTCGAGCCGGTCGACCGCCGCCTGCGCCGCCCTGCTCAGGGCCCGCTTCACCGTGAGGTCGCCGGTCTTTTCGTCGACCGTCTGGCGCGACACGGTATTGGCGCCACCAAGCTGCTGCCACCGCCCGGCCGTCACCGTGGCCAGCTGCTCGGCGGCCTGGGCGCTGGCCAGCGACGCCTTGGCCTGCAGCAGCTGCTGGTCGAGATCCGGAGCCTCGATCTCGGCGAGCAGCTGGCCGGCCTTCACCGGCATGCCGATGTCCACATACCAGGCCTTCAGGAAGCCGCCGACGCGGGCGTAGATCGGCGCCCGGGAATAGGCTTCCAGCCGGCCCGGAAGGTCGAGCGACGTCTTGTTGGCCCCCGTGGTGGGATTGAGGACGCTGACTGCAGGTGTGGCCTGCGTGTAGGTCCACTCCTTCAGCCTCGCTTCGCTGGCCTGTCGGCTCCAGATGCCGTTGACCACGACCGCACCCAGGCCGAGGGCCGCGGCGATCCCGAACAAGGCGAGTCCCCGGCGCAACCGCGGCTTCGGGGCTGCGGGAGAGGTATCAGGCGACATGGGGCGCTCCGGGGACGGCGGCGTTTGCGCTGGCGGCCGTCTTGCCATGATTGCGATGGACGAGGCTGAAAACCACGGGGACGAATATGAGCGTGGCGATCGTTGCAAAAATGAGGCCGCCGATGACCGCCCGGCCGAGCGGGGCATTCTGTTCTCCGCCCTCGCCCATGCCGAAGGCCATCGGCGCCATGCCGATGATCATGGCCAGCGCCGTCATGATGACGGGACGGAAGCGGACGAAACCGGCATCGAGCGCGGCCGCGGTGGCATCGCCCAGTTCGGCCAGCCGCTCGCGGGCGAAGGAGATCACCAGCACGGAGTTCGCGGTGGCCACGCCCATGCACATGATGGCGCCGGTCAGCGCCGGCACCGAGAGAGTCGTGTTCGTGGCGAACAGCATCCACACGATGCCGGCCAGCGCCGCCGGCAGGGCGGTGATGATGACGAACGGATCGCTCCACGACTGGAAGTTCACCACGATCAGCAGGTAGATCAGGACGACCGCGCCCACGAGACCGAACAACAGGCCCGAAAAGGCCGATTCCATGGTCTTCACCTGGCCCTGCACCTTTACCGAGCGGATACGGGGCGACTGAAGCGGCGCCAGCTCGGCCACGACGGCGCGTACGTCTGCCGCCACGGAACCGAGGTCCCTGCCCTGCACCGCGGCATAGACCTGCACCATGCCCTGAAGGTCGTACTGCGAGACCACGGCGTTGGCGCTGTCGCGCCGGATGTCGGCCACGCCGCCCAGCACCTGGAGCTGCGAGGCGGCCGGCGCCATGATCGGCAGATTGCTGAGCGATGCCAGCGAATCCAGCCGGTACTGCGGCGTCTGCATGACGATGTTGTAGGTCACGCCGTTGGCCGGATTGAGCCAGTAGGTCGGCGCCACCTGGCTCGAGCCCGCGAGATTGACGACCAGCGAATTGGTGACGTCGCGCGTCGTCAGGCCGACGGTCTGGGCGCGCGAGCGGTCGATGTCGACGGCGAAGACCGGCGCGCCGCGCGCCTGCTGGATCCGGGCATCGACGACACCGGGAATCTTCCGGATGCGCGCCAGCAGACGGTTTGCATGCTCGAAGCCGGCATTGATGTCCGACGTACGCACCTGCACGTCGATCGGCGACGGCGCGCCGAAGTTCAGAATCTGGCTGATGATGTCGGCCGGCAGGAACGAGAAGGTGAAGCCTGGGAACATCTCAGGCAATCGCCGCCGCAGTTCGGCCACGTATCCGTCGGTCGGCTTGTGATCGGGCGTCAGCTTGATCTGGATGTCGCCGTCCTGCGGACCGATCGTACCGGTATTGTTGTAGGCCATGTTGATGCCGCTGACCGGCATGCCGACATTGTCGGCCATCGTCGCGATCTGGTTCGATGGGATGATGGTGCGGATCGCCTTCTGGATGTCCGCGAAGTGGTTGGCGCTCTCCTCGACGCGCGTGCCGATGGGGCCGCGCACGTGCATCAGGATCTGGCCGGAATCGACACTGGGAAAGAAGTTGCGGCCGAGGAACGGCACCAGGGCAAAGGATCCCAGCACGAAGGCCATGAAGCAGACGATGAAGACCGGGCGGTGCGAGAGGGCCAGGCCGAGCAGGTCGTGATAGACCGCACGCAGCTTCTCGAACTGCGCCTCGAATCCTCGCTGGAACCGGACCAGTGGGTTGCGCGACGGCGGCGGCTCGTGGCCCTCGGCGTGCACGACATGCGGTTTCAGAAGGTAGTTCGCCATCGTCGGCACCAGCGTGCGCGACAGGATGAACGAACAGATCATCGCGAACATGACCGCCAGGGCCATCGGCACGAACAGGAAGCGCGCCACGCCCTCGAGGAAGAACATCGGCACGAACACGATACAGATGCAGAGCAGCGACACGAAGGCCGGCGCCACGATCTGCCGGGCGCCGTCCATGATGGCGGTCTCGACGTCCTTGCCCTGTTCCAGGTGCCAGTTGATGTTCTCGATCGTGACAGTGGCATCGTCGACCAGGATGCCGACGGCAAGCGCCAGGCCGCCCAGGGTCATGATGTTGAGCGTCTCGCCGAACGCGGCCAGCAGCGCGATCGAGCCCAGGATCGCCAGCGGAATGGAGAGGGCGATGATCACCGTCGACCGCCAGCTGCCAAGGAACAGCAGGATCATCAGGCTGGTCAGGACCGCAGCCAGCACCGCCTCGTGCGCTACCCCCGACACGGCGCCCTCGACGAACAGCGACTGGTCGCCCAGGACCGCCAGGGACACGTTCTCGGGCAGCGCCTTCTTCAGCTCCGCCACGCGCTCCTTGATGCCGGCGATGATCGCCAGGGTCGAGGTGGCGCCGTTCTTCAGCACGGCCAGCAGCACCGACCGGCCGCCATCGACATGGACGATGTTCTGCTGCGGCGGGTTGCCGTCGCGCACCTGCGCCACGTCGCGCAGGTAGACGACCGTGCCGTTGGCCGCGAACACGGGCACGTCGGCCAGCGCGTTGAAGTCGGTCGGCGCATTGTTCAGCTGGATGGCGTATTCGTGGCTGCCGATCTTCTGGGTGCCGACCGGCGTCAGCAGGTTCTGCGCCGACAGTGCATTCGCCACGTCGGCGGCCGACAGGCCGCGCGCCTGCAGGGCCGCCGGGTCGAGGTCGATCTGGATCTGGCGGAACTTGCCGCCGAAAGGGAACGGGATGGCCGCGCCCGGCACGGTCACCAGCGGCGTGCGCACCGTGTTGATGGCGAGGTCGAACACCGCCTGTTCGGAAACGCCCTTGCCGGCCAGCGCGAGCTGGATGATCGGTACCGTGGCCGCGTTGTAGTTCAGGATCAGCGGCGGCGTGATGTTCGGCGGCATCTGCCGCAGCACGGTCTGTGCGATCGCGGTGACCTGGGCATTGGCGATGCTGATGTCGACACCGGGCTGGAAGAAGATCTTCACGATGCCGATGCCGGTATAGGAAGTGCCCTCGATATGCTCGATGTCGTTGACGGTGGTGGTCAGCGCACGCTGGAAGTTCAACATCACGCGGCCCGACATCTGGTCGGGCGGCAGGCCGGTGTACTGCCAGACCACGGCGATGACGGGGATCCTGATCTCGGGGAAGATGTCGACCGGGGTCCGAAGGGCCGCCAGCGGCCCGACGATCAGGATCAGCAACGCCATGACGACGAACGTGTAAGGCCGCTTGAGGGCGACCCGGACCAAACCAATCATATTGGCCGTACTTCCACTCGAATGTGAGCCGCCTGCTCCCCAGCTCCGGCAGCCGCTCATCGGAACACGCAACTTCCTGAGTGTCGAGGCGAGATTGCCCCTGTCATCTGCATGGCAGTGCGCTACGGTTGCATGACAGCGAGTGCGCGGGGAGATCAGAGGACATGGCCGAGTACGACTACATCATCGTTGGCGCGGGTTCGGCGGGCGGCGCCCTGGCGGCACGCCTCACGGAAGTGCCGACCAACAAGGTGCTCCTGCTGGAGGCCGGCGCGGCCAGCCACCCCTACTCCCGCATGCCGCTGTCCTTCGGCCTGCTGATCGACAACCCGGCCGCCAACTGGCTTTACCAGTCCGAGCCCGAACCCAATACGGCAAACCGCGTGATCCCGGTGCCGCGCGGCAAGGTCCTGGGCGGCTCCAGCTCGATCAACGGCCTGGTCTGGGTGCGCGGGCAGCCGCTCGACTTCGACACCTGGGCGCAGATGGGCTGCCGCGGCTGGAGCTGGCGCGACGTCGCCCCGCTCTTCACCCGCATGGAGAACTTCGTCGACGGCGACGGTTCGAACGGCCGCGGCACCGACGGGCCGCTCAAGGTTTCGACCGTGCCCGACCAGAATCCGCTCTACGACGCCCTGTTCGAGGCGTCGAAGGCCGCCGGCTTCAAGACCAACTTGGATTATAACAGCGAGGACCAGGAAGGCGTCGTGAAGACGCAGACCTCGATCTACAAGGGCCGGCGCATGAGCGTGGCGCATTGCTACATCGAGCCGGCGATGAAGCGCCCGAACCTGCACGTCGTCACCAACGCCCATACGCTGCGCGTCCTGCTCGAAGGCAAGCGCTGCGTCGGGGTGGAGTACGAGAAGGACGGCAAGACGGTGCAGGCCAAGGCGAAGGAGACGATCCTGTCAGCCGGCGGCGTCGCCAGCCCGCAGATCCTCGAACTCTCGGGCATCGGGCAACCGGAACTTTTGAAGAAGCACGGCATCGAGGTTAAGCACGAGCTGAAGGCGGTCGGCGAGAACTTCCGCGACCACATCAACGCCCGCATCATCTGGCGCCTGAAGGTGGCCAACGTCTCCTACAACCACATGGCGCGCGGCATCGGCGCCGTGACGCAGATGATGAAGTACCTCGCCACCGGCGGCGGCTTCATGAGCCTGCCCTCGGCGCCGCTGTTGGGCTTCCTCAAGACCCGACCCGAACTCGAGACGCCCGACGTGCAGATGCATCTCGTGCCGTACTCGATCAAGGACCCGAAGACCCGCAAGCTGCAGGACTTTCCGTCGATGACGATCGCCTGCTACCAGCTCCGCCCCGAGAGCCTGGGCTCGATCCACATCCGCTCGGCCGATCCCAAGGCGCATCCGGCGATCCGCTTCAATTTCCTGGCCGACAGAATCGACCAGGATGCGATGACCGCCGGCTTCCGCATGATGCGCCGCATCGTCGACGCCAAGCCGATGGATCCCTATCGCGACGAGGAATTCTCGCCGGGTCCCTCAGTGCAGTCCGACGAGGAGATCCTGACCTGGATCCGCAACAACTCGCAGACCGCCTATCACCCGATCGGCACCTGCCGCATGGGGCCGGAAGGCCCGAATACGGTGGTCGACGACAGGCTCCGGGTGCACGGCATCCAGGGCCTGCGAGTCGCCGACGCCTCGATCTTCCCGACCATGCCTTCGGGCAACACCAATGCGCCGTCGATCATGGTCGGCGAGAAGATGGCGGATATTTTGAAGGGCGCCGCCTGAGAGTCATTGGAGCGCGCCACTCCAGTGGCGCTCAAGGGGTGTCGAAACGCAAAGCAAGAGCGCCACTGGAGTGGCGCGCTCCATTG
>JAGNNA010000111.1 GCA_017990895.1 Reyranella sp. | reverse complement strand
GCCCTGGCTGTGCTCGGTGACGCCGAGACCATAATAGATCGCGGCGCTGCCTCCGGTGGCGTAGAGCCGCGCGGCGCCACGGATCGTCTCGGGATCGACACCGGCGATCAGCCCGACCGCTTCGGGGCTGTTCTGCGGTTCCGATACGAAGGCCGCCCAGTATTCGAAGGCGTCGTGGTCGCAGAATTCGCGCACGAACCGCTCGTCGGCCAGGCCTTCGGTCACGATCGTGTGCGCCAGCGCATTCATTACCGCGGCGTTGGTCCCCGGCCGCAGTGCCAGGTGATAGTCGGCCTCGACATGCGGCATGCGCACGAGATCGATGCGGCGCGGATCGATCACGATCAGCCTTGCCCCCTGGCGCAGGCGCTTCTTCAGGCGCGAGGCGAAGACGGGATGCGCATCGGTCGGGTTGGCGCCGATCACCAGAATCACGTCGCTCTGCTCGACCGAGTCGAAATCCTGCGTGCCCGCCGAGGTGCCGAAGGCTTGCTTGAGGCCGAAGCCGGTCGGCGAATGGCAGACACGCGCGCACGTATCGACATTGTTGTTGCCGAAGCCGCCGCGGATCAGCTTCTGCATCACGTAGGTCTCTTCGTTGGTGCAGCGCGACGAGGTGATCCCGCCGATGGCAAGACGACCATGCTTCTCCTGCAGTCGCCGGAACTCGGACGCGACCCGCCCGATCGCCTCGTCCCAGCTCACCTCGCGCCAGGGCTGATCGATGCTCTCGCGAATCATCGGGTGCAGGATGCGTTCCTTGTGTTGGGTATAGCCCCAGGCGAAGCGGCCTTTTACGCAGGAGTGCCCGCGATTGGCCTTGCCGTCCTTCCACGGCACCATGCGCACGAGTTCCTCGCCGCGCATCTCGGCCTTGAAGCTGCAGCCGACGCCGCAATAAGCGCAGGTCGTCACCACCGAGTGTTCGGGCTGACCGATCTCGATCAGGCTCTTCTCCGACAGCGTCGCCGTCGGACAGGCCTGCACGCAGGCGCCGCAGGACACGCATTCGGAGCTGAGGAAATTGTCGAGCGAGGTGCCGGGCGACACCTTCGAGTCGAAGCCGCGGCCCTGGATGGTGAGCGCGAAGGTACCCTGCACTTCCTCGCAGGCGCGCACGCAGCGCGAGCAGACGATGCACTTGGAGGGATCGAAGGTGAAGTACGGGTTGCTCTCGTCCTTCTCCTGCTTCGTATGGCTCTCGCCCTCGTAGCCGTAGCGCACCTCGCGCAGGCCGACCGCGCCCGCCATGTCCTGCAGCTCGCAATCGCCATTGGCCGCGCAGGTCAGACAGTCGAGCGGATGGTCGGAGATGTAGAGTTCCATCACGCCCTTGCGGATCTTCTTCAGCTTCTCCGTCTGGGTCGACACGACCATGCCGGCCGCCACCGGCGTCGTGCACGAGGCCGGTGTCCCCGGCCGGCCCGAAATCTCCACGAGGCACAGGCGGCAAGAGCCGAAAGCTTCGAGCGAGTCCGTGGCGCAGAGCTTCGGGACCTGGATGCCGGCATCCATGGCCGCGCGCATGATCGAGGTGCCGGCGGGTACGGTGACCGCGTGGCCGTCGATGGTGAGCGCGACCTGCTCGGTCGCGCGACTTGCCGGCGTGCCGAAATCGGTTTCGGTAACGAGCGACATGACGGATCCTCTACTCCTCGGCCGCGCTCAACGGCGGGCGGCCAAAATCCTCGGGGAAATGCCTGATGGCGCTCATCACCGGATAGGGCGTGAAGCCGCCCAGGGCGCAGAGCGAGCCGAACTTCATCGTCTGGCAGAGATCCTCGACGAGTTCGAGGTTGGCGGCACTCCGTTCGCCGCGGATGATCTTGTCGATGGTCTCCACCCCGCGCGTCGAACCGATGCGGCAGGGCGTACACTTGCCACAGGATTCGATGGCGCAGAACTCCATGGCGAAGCGGGCCTGGCGCGCCATGTCGACCGTGTCGTCGAACACCACGATGCCGCCATGACCGATCAGCCCGTCGCGCGCCGTGAAGGCCTCGTAATCGAACGCCGTGTCGAACAGGGCGCGCGGGAAATAGGCGCCCAGCGGACCGCCCACTTGAACCGCCCGCACTGGTCGGCCGCTTCGCGTGCCGCCGCCGATCTCGTCGACCAGCTCGCCCAGGGTCACGCCGAACGCCGATTCGAACAGGCCGCCCTGGCGTATGTTGCCCGCGAGCTGGATCGGCATCGTGCCGCGCGAGCGGCCCATGCCGAAGGCGGCATAGGCGCCGGCGCCCTCGGCCAGGATCCATGGCACGGTGGCCAGCGAGATCACGTTGTTGATGACCGTCGGCCGGCAGAACAGCCCCGTGTGCGCCGGCAGCGGCGGCTTGGCGCGCACCTGGCCACGCTTGCCCTCGATGCTCTCCAGCAGCGCAGTCTCCTCGCCACAGACATAGGACCCGGCGCCGATCCGGACCTCGATGTCGAATCCGGCCTCTGCGCCGAGAAGCCCGCCGGCTTCGGCAAGAAGCACGGCCCGCTCGAAAGTGCGCACGGCATCCGGATACTCGGAACGGATATAGACGAAGCCCTTGGCCGCACCGACGGCGAAGCCGGCGATCGCCATACCCTCGATCAGCGCGAAGGGATCGCCTTCCAGAAGCATGCGGTCGGCGAATGTGCCGGAGTCGCCTTCGTCGGCATTGCAGACGACGTACTTCCGGTCAGCCTCGGCATCGGCGACCGTTTTCCACTTGATACCGGTCGGGAAGCCCGCGCCGCCGCGACCGCGCAGGCCGGACCACGTCAGCTCTTTCAGCGTCTTCGCGGGTCCGAGGCTGCGGGCGCGTTCGAGCCCGCGACCGCCGCCTTGGATTCGCCAGTCGGCAAGCGAGAGCGGATCGACGATGCCGCAGCGCGCGAAGGTGAGCCGCGTCTGCCGCTTCAGGAAGGGAAGATTTTCGGGGCGACCAAGACACAGCGGATGCCTGTCGCCGATCGGCAGGCCGCCCGCCAGCAAGCCGTGCACGTCGCGTGCCGCGACCGGCCCGAAGGCAATGCGCCCGCCCGGCGTCTCGACCTCCACCATGGGCTCCAGCCAGAACAGGCCGCGCGATCCCGTGCGGACGATCTCGATGTCGATGCCCTGGCGTCCGGCCTCTTCGTGCAAGGCGATGGCGACTCTGTCGGCGCCGACAGCGCGGGCGGCGGCATCGCGCGGCACGAAAAAGCGCGTCGTCATCGCGCGACCTCGCGGGCGATCTCGTCGATCGCCCCGTCGTTCAGCCGCGCCCTCGGCTCGCCGTCGAGCATCGCTGCTGGCGCGGAAGCGCAGAGGCCCAGGCAATAGGTCGCCTCGATCGTGAGCCTCCCGTCGGGCGTGGTCCCGCCCCAGTCGAGGCCGAACCGGTCGAGCACGCGCCGGGCGAAAGCCTCGCCATCCATCGACTGGCAGGCCTCGGCACGGCAGAGCTTCAGCACGTGGCGGCCGGCCGGCTCGCGACAGAAGTCGTGATAGAAGGAAACGACGCCATGAACCTCGGCGCGCGTGACGTTCAGCGCGTGCGCCAGAAACGGGATGGCAGGCTCCGGCACATGGCCGAAAGCCGCCTGCAGATCGTGCAGGATCGGCAGCAGCGGTCCCTCCCGCCCATCGTGGCGGCGGACGATTTCCGTGGCCTCGGCCTCGTTCCAGCGCGACGACACCGTGCACTCCATCCAACGCGGCCGACAGGTTGTTTCGTCGGCAACCTCACGAAGTTTGTGCGCCTCGGAGCCCGGTCTCAATAACGCTTTTCAGTGGTGCAATAGAACAAACCTATCAAAGCCGCTCTCTTGAGCGGGAGCAGACGATCGTCAGGCCAGGGTGGCGGCCAACTGTGTTGCTTCGGCAACCAGCGCCGTCGCGAGAGGTGTCATGGGCTCCCGCCGGGGCACGACGAGGCCGATCGAATGGGTGGCGTCCGGCTCGATGATCGGGATGGAGCGCAGATGCTCGGTGAGGCCGAGGGTGTCGGCCAGCTTCTGCGGCATGACGCTGGCCCATCGGCCGGTGCGGACATGGGAGAACAGCACGATCATCGAATTCGATTCGAGGGTCGGATCGGCCTGGCCGCCGGCCTCGTTCAGGAGCTGATCGATGATGCGACGGTTCTGCATGTCCGGCGTCAGCAGGCAGAGCGGAATCCTGCCCACCTCGGCCCAGGTGACGCTCTCGCGCTCGCCCAGCGGACTGTTCTCCGAGGTCAGCAGCCGGTACTGCTCGGTATAGAGTGGCACCGCGCGCAGCCGGCCGAGCGGTTCGTTGTCGATATAGGTCAGGCCGGCGTCGGCTTCCAGGTTCTCCAGCATCGCCAGGATCTCGATCGAGGTCCGCGACAGGATGGTAAACTTGACGTTGGGATGCCGCGCGCGAAACGGGGTGGTGAGCGCCGAGACCATGGCGAGCGCCGTCGGAATGGCGGCGATCCGCAGCCGGCCGCTCAGTCCCTTGCGGAGCGAGCTCACCTCCTGCCGCATCGCCCGCGTGTCGGCCACGATGCCGCGCGCCCAGCCGAGCACGCGCTCGCCCTCCGCGGTGAAGCCGATGAAGCGCGAGGTCCGCTGCACCAGCATCACGCCGAGCATGTCCTCGAGGCTCTTGATGCCGGCGGAGAAGGTGGGCTGCGTGACGCCGCACAGCTCGGCCGCCTTGCTGAAATTCCGCTCCTGGGAGAGCGCGAGCAGGAATTCCAGTTTGTCGATCATGACCGAGAGACTAGCCGAAAATCCTTCCCCTGGCTTCCCGGTCGGCCGTCACTCCGCTGCCAGCAGCGCCGCCGCCGGCCGGTGGATGCCGCATTCGGTCTTCTGGAAGCCGCGCCATCTCCCGGCGCGCGGATCCTCGTCCGGCAGGACCATGGAGGTGCACGGCGCACAGCCGATCGACGGGTGGCCGCGCGACGCCAATGGGTGCTCCGGCAGGCCGTGGCGCGCGGCATAACCATCGATCTCGGCCTGACTCCACTTCGCCAGCGGATTGACCTTCGCTTGCCCGCCGTCGATCTCGAACACCGCCAGCTCGCGCCGCGTTGCGACCTGGAAGCGCTTGCGGCCGGTGATCCACGCATCGAAGCCCGCAAGCGCGTGCTGCAGCGGCGCGATCTTGCGGAAGGCGCAGCAGCCATCGGGATCCCACGTCGCACGGCTGAGATCGGCGTCGCGGCGCGCCACCTCTTCGGGCGACGGACCCACGCTGCGCACGTCGCTCAGGCCGAGATGGCGTACGAGCCGGTCGCGATGCTCGAGGGTCTCGGGAAAATGGCGGCCGGTATCGACGAACAGGACCGGCGTCGTGCGATCGGCTGCCGCGACCAGGTGGAGGAGGACCGCGGAGTCGGCGCCAAACGAGGAAACCACGGCGATGCGGCCGGTGAAGGACTCGCCCAGCACAGCCTGGAGGATACGGTCAGGCGGCGCTCCGTCGAAGCGGCGCCTCAGATCGACGATGTGTTCGGCTGGTGTCGGCATGATCTCACCAGAAAAGGGATTGGACATGGCTCCGCTCCACCGATCCCGAAGGATCGGCCAGACCTTGCGAAGCGTGGGGTAGGACGACCCCGAGAAGGCAACCTGCTCAGGCCGGTCGAGCGTTAGTGCGGCAATTGCCGCATCAACAGGTTGTGCTGGTCGGAATGATACGGGTCATCGATGTCTCGCTCACTCGCTCGTAAATGCGCCTGGCAAAGCGCGCGAACAATGGTTTGCTTTGCCGAACTTCGCGAGGCGGGCAGCATGATATCGCCTCTGATATGTTCGCCGCAGAGGGATACTGCTCCCCTCTAATATTGGTCGGCCTGCTCGATGTCATAGGCGAGGTCGTTCTCGATCTCGCCGGTGAGATCGCTGAGCGTGTCGCCGACCTGCGCCATGGCCTCGTCGACCTCGTGGCCGGGTATGTCGAACTCTTCGGCCAGCCGGTCGAGCACGGCGCGGATGTCGACCCTGGCCGCGAGTTCCGCACGCCGTAGTGCGCCGAGCTGGGCGCTTGGTGTCCGCGCGCCGGTGAAAAGCCTCGCCCAGTCAGCCAACAAGGACAGGGGAGCGCCCGGCAGTGCGGCAAGCATCTGTCGTCCTATGCTCATGAATCTCTCCAGATGACGCCTTGGGAAAAGCGATGATCCGATGGGAGCGGAGTGAAACTGGAAAAGAAGGTGTGCGGCCTCGAGAGCCGCGAGTCGTCAACCGGGACGACAACAGGCCCGCCCGGCATCGAACGACGGCAGGCCGACAGAACGCGCGAGCATGTTTGCGAACATCATCATGACAGGAACGTGGCCGCGACAGTGCCGACGGTCAATGAAACGAGTTCGTCGATTTGCGCGGCCGTTCGAGAAAATGCTGCCTCCTGCGCGCGGACCAGCGCGGAGGCGAAATGCCCTTCAATCGAACAGCGTCGCCAACCGCTGCTTCATCTGATCGGCAACGTAGAGCGCCAGGGCCTGGATGGTGGAGGTCGGATTCACACCGCCCGAAGTCACCCAGATGCTGCCGTCGACGATGAAGAGGTTCTTCACGTCGTGCGCCCGTCCCCACTCGTTCACGACCGAGCGCTCCGGGTCCGTGCCCATGCGCGCCGTCCCGAGCAGATGGCCTGGATAGTTCAGCGCCGTGCGCGAGGCATAGAGATCGGTGGCGCCGGCCTCCGTCAGGATCTCTTCGGCGCGGGCGATGCCGTGCTCCATCATGCGGCGCGTGTTTTCGCTGATCGTGTAGTCGATCCTCGGCGCCGGAATGCCGTTGCTGTCTTTCAGCACCGGATCGAGGGTGACCCTGTTGTGCTCCTCGGGCAGATCCTCGCAGGCGACACCGATGCTCAGCCGGTGATCGAGCATCTTCCGGTAGCGGCGATGATGGTCCCTGCCCCAGGGCAGCAGACCGGAGGCGGCGCCGACGAGCGCCTGGTTGGCCGGACCGGTGCCGCGACCGAACTGCAGGGTGTAGCCGCGCACGAAGTCGCGCGACGGATCGGTCTCGTAGAACTGCTTGCTCCAGATCGTGTTGATTGGCCCGCGCCCGCCGTCCAGCGGCTCGTCGACATAGCCGGACACGATCGGCCAGGGATGCAGCATGAGGTTCTTTCCGACCAGGCCCGACGAATTGCCGAGACCGTTCGGAAACTTCGCGGAGGCGGAATTCAGCAGCAGGCGCGGCGTGCCGACCCCGTTGCAGGCCAGGATGACGACCTCTGCCGGCTGGAACTGCTCGACACCATCGGCATCGTAGTAGATGACGCCGGCGGCCATGCCATTTTCGTCGGTCGTGATCTCACGCACCCGGCAGCGCGTGCGCAGCTCGACGCCGGCGCGGATGGCAAGTGGCCAGTAGGTGATGTCGGTGCTGGCCTTGGCGCCCTGCGCGCAGCCCGGCGTGCAGTGGCCGAGGTTGATGCAGCCGGCCCGGCCTTCATAATCGGTGGTGGCGATGCTGCTGTCGGAGGGCCACCAGTGCCAGCCCATCCGGTTCATCGCCTGCGCGTAGCGCGTGCCCGTCTTGCCGAGCCCGATCGGAGGCATGGGCGGATGGCGCGGCGGCACGCCGGGATCTCCCGCGAGGCCCGAGACGCCCATCATCCGGTCGTTCTCTTCGTAGAACTTCTCCAGCGCCCAGTAGTCGACGGGCCAGTCGTCGGCCACGCCATCCAGCGACTTCACCTTGAAGTCGGAGGGATGCATGCGCGGCCAGTGGGCGGTGTAGATGATCGTGCCGCCGCCGACGCCGTTGAAGTTGGCGATCTTCATCAGCGAATTGTCGTCGTTGATCGGATAGTCGGTGTCGCGCCCGCGACGGTTGGGACTGATCTCGAAATCGGTGTAGCGTCTTGCTTCCCAGTCGCGGCCGTTGCTGGGAAAGTCGGTCGGCTTCATCCAGTCACCCTGCTCCAGGCACAGAATGCGCATCTTCGTCTCGGCCAGGCTCCACGCCACGGCCGCGCCCGACGCGCCCGACCCGATGATCAGGACATCGACCTTTTCGTTGCCGGCCATGTCAGCGTTCTCCCGCCGAGCGCAAGCGATCGTCGCGCCAGAAGGGTCGCCGCTCGCGGACGACGTCGAGCAACGACCAGTCGCCCTGCTCCAGCACGTAGCCCTTCGGAAAGGGTGCGCGGGCTTCATGCCCGAGGGCCAGCAGGACACGATCGTCGCGATAGTAGGCACCCACGATCACCCGGCCGAGGGCAAGGGCCGGCGCACCACCGCTCGCGTACCATCCATTGATCAGACCTTCCCTCGCGGTCTGGTCCATCTCTCCGAACGCGCCACCCGACTTCGCTGCGATCGCGGCCAACGCCGCGCGAACGAGAGGAAGATCCCGGCCCACCGATCTCACGATATCCTCCAGGATGGCGGGATCGTCGGCGCCCCGCATGCCTAGGGCAGTATCTTCGGGAACCATTGTCCCGGCGATTTTTGCGAGGTCTTTTGTTTCGGCGTCTGACAGTCGAGGTTCGGGAGCGGCGACCATAGGGTTCCTGCTGACGTGCAGGCTCGATCCTAGGCGATCGAGCGGCCCCCATCGACGTAAAGATTGACACCGTTGATGTAGGCGCCGGCGTCCGAGCAGAGCAGCAGGGCCGCGCCCACGAGATCGTCGGGTTGGCCGAGCCGGCCGGTCGGGATACGCTGGACAAGCGCCGCGCCTTCCGTCGCCATCTGCACGCGATTGCGCTCCGTCAGGATGGCACCGGGCGCCAGGTTGTTCACGGTGACCCCCTGCCCGCCGAACTGCCGCGCCAGATTCCATGCCCAGTTCAACTGTGCCGCCTTGGTACCGGCATAGACCATCATCTGGGGATGCGGCCTGACCTGCTGCACGCTGCCGATGGTGACGACCCTGCCCCAGCCGCGTCGGCCCATGAGCGGTACGAGATCCTGCAGCAGTTCCAGGGGGCTGCGCAGGTTGACCGCGATCTGCCGGTCGAACCGCTCCCGGCTGATGGCGTCGTAGGGCTCCGGCAGCTCGATCGACGCATTCAGCACCAGGATATCGACCGGCGACCAGTCCGAGACCTCAGCCGCCAGCCGATGCCCTGCATCGTCGACAGCGAAATCCTGGCCGAAAGCCCGCGCCGTCCCACCGGCCTGCTCGATCTCGCGCACCACGGCGGCAGCATCGGCCCGCTCTTCCCCGGTGTCGGCATGATGGATCGCAAGCTTCGCGCCGACGCCGGAGAGCGCCAGCGCAATGGCCCGACCGATTTCGCGGCGGGCGCCCGTGACCAGCGCCGTACGGCCGGCCAGGTCGAAAAGATCGAGCGGATTTGACGACATGAGCACTCCGGATTGCCGTCAGCATGGCAGGCTATTCCCGTTGGCGAAACCGGAAGGCCATTCGAGTACGCCCAAGGCTTGTCAGCGCCGGTGGAGACTGCTCCCTTTCAGGCCGAGGGAGAACCGACATGAAGAACGACTCGACCTATGACTACATCGTCGTCGGTGCCGGGTCCGCGGGCGCGGTCGTCGCGAGCCGGCTGACCGAGAGCGGCCGGCATCGCGTCCTGCTGCTCGAGGCGGGCACCCAGGGCTCGAACTTCCTCTGGTCGAAGGTCCCGGTCGGCGTCTCCAAGATGATCGACGATCCGGCGGTCAACTGGTGTTACACCTCGGAACCCGACGAAGGCTCGGGCGGGCGCCGCATCGCCGTGCCGCGCGGCCGCATGCTCGGCGGCTCCAGCTCGATCAACGGCATGGTCTATATCCGCGGCCAGGCGCAGGACTACGACCACTGGGCCCAGCTCGGCAATCGCGGCTGGAGCTTCCAGGACGTGCTGCCGATCTTCAAGCGTATGGAACGGTTCGAGGGCGGCTCCGACGAGTTCCGCGGCCGCAACGGCATCCTCCCCGTCACCCACACGCCGCGCCACAAGGTGCCGCTGCTCGAGAAGATCATCGAGGCGGCCGAGAAGATGGGCCTGCCCTACAATCCCGACCAGAACGGCGCCACGCAGGAAGGCGTCGGCATGTCCCAGGTGACGATCACCCGGGGCCGCCGCCAGAGCACCGCCTTCTGCTATCTCGATCCGGCGCGCCATCGCGCCAATCTGCAGATCGACCAGGGCGCGATCGCCGAGTCCCTCATCCTCGAGGGCAGGCGCTGCGTCGGCGTGCGCTATTCCGTCAATGGCCAGAAGCGCGAGGCGCGGGCGACGCGCGAGGTCATCGTCTCCGGCGGCTCGATCAATTCGCCGAAGCTGCTCGAACTCTCCGGCATCGGCCAGGGCGACCGGCTGCGCGCGCTCGGCATCGCGCCCGTGCACGAGCTGCCGGGCGTCGGCGAGAACCTGCGCGACCACTACTCGCCGCGCATGAAGTTCGAGATCACCGGCAAGAATCTCACCTTCAACGACAATGCACGCGGCTGGAGGCTGGCCCGCGAGGCGTTGAAGTATGCGATGTTCCGTGACGGCTTCCTGGCATCGACGGCCGTGCCCATCCGGCTTTACTTCCGCACGCGCGTGGGCCTCGACTCGCCCGACGCCACCATCTCGATCGCCCCCTTCCTCTACGAAATGGTCGGCAAGGAACGGCGTGTCTCGGCGCAGAAGGGTATCACGATGAACGTGAACGTGCTGCGCTCGGAGAGCACCGGCTCGGTCCACATCAAGTCGGCCGATCCCGCGGAGCCGCCGGCGATCCGCTTCAACTTCCTCTCGGCCGAGCACGACCGCACCGGCATCGTGAACGTGCTGCGCAAGGGCCGCGAGCTGATGGCGACCTCGCCGCTCAAGGAGGTCACCGGTCAGGAGATCGCCCCCGGCGCCCATCTCCAGAGCGACGCGGACCTGCTCGAATGGGTGCGTAACAATGCCGAGACGACCTACCACCCGGTTGGCACCTGCAAGATGGGCAACGACCCGCGCGCGGTGGTCGACCCAGAGCTCCGGGTCCACGGCATCGCCGGCCTGCGCATCGCCGACGCCTCGATCATGCCCACGCTCACCAGCGGCAACACCAACGCCCCCGCCATCATGATCGGCGAGAAGTGCGCTTCGATGGTGCTGGCGGCGGCGGAAGTCGCGCGAGCGGCGTGATGGAGCGTGGAGACAATCGATCTTCTGGAGGTCACATGCTGACGGACCGCTACGGCCTTCCCCTCTCCACGTCGAGCGCCGCCGCGCGCGACGCCTATGTCGAGGGCGTCGATCTCCTGCTGACGGTCTATCCCGGTGCGGCTGCCGCCTTTGACCGCGCCATCGCGGCCGATCCGAACCTCGCGCTGGCTTACATCGGCCGGGCTCGGGCCTCGCAGCTCGCCGGCAAGCTCGAGGCGATGCGTGCGGATATCGGCACGGCCTCGTCGCTCACCGAGGGACTCTCGGCGCGCGAGCGGAGCCAGATCGAAGTCTTTCTTCCGCTCTTCGCCGGCCAGCCGGTCGCTGCGCTGGCGGCAATCCGCGCTCATGTGCAGACCTGGCCGCGCGACGCGCTGGTGCTGAGCCTCGCCGCCAACCAGGGCGGATTGATCGGCATGTCGGGCCTGTCCGGCCGTGAACAGGACCTTGCCGACTTCCTCGACGGGCTCGCCCCGCACTACGGCGAGGATTGGTGGTTCGAGGCCCATCGCGGGATGGCGCTGTCGGAGATCGGCCGGCACGACGAGGCGCGTCCGATGATCGAGCGCTCTCTCGCGCAGTACCGGCGCAACGCTTATGGCGCTCATGCCTTCGCCCATCTCTGTTACGAGACCGGCGACCAGGACACCGGCATCGCCTTCCTGCGCGACTGGCTGCCGCTCTACGATCGCGGCGGCGGGCTGTTCGGCCACCTCAGCTGGCATCTCGGCCTGTTCGAACTGCATGCCGGGAACCTCGAAGGCGGCCTTCGCCTGTACACCGAGGCCTTTTGCGCGGACGATCATCGCGGCGCCATTCACCAGAAGCTCTCCGATTCGGCGGCCTTCCTGTGGCGCTCGGAGCTGGCAGGTCATCGGCGGGATCCCGCGCGCTGGGCAAAACTCAAGGATTACGCACGCGAGAAGCTGCCGCGTCCCGGCATGTCCCTGGCCGACTGGCATGTCGCGCTGACCTATGCCGCCACCGGTGATGACGAGGCGCTCGACGGGTGGATCGCGGCCATCGAGGAGTTGGCAACCGCCGGCCGCTATCCGTCCGGATCGGTCATCCCGACCGTTGCGCGAGCCTTTGCGGCCTACCAGCGCGGCGATTACGCAGCGACGATCGACCTGATCGAGCCGATGCTGCCCGAGCGCGAACGGATCGGCGGCAGCCGGGCGCAGGGAGATCTGGTGGAAGCGACGCTGATGCAGGCCTACCTGGCCTCGGGCCGCAATGCCGAGGCTCGACGTCTGGCGGCGGCGCGGCGCAAGGGCCCGGCGCGTCTTCCCGTCACCGGGATCGAAGGGACGGTCGCCTGAGAAGGCGGGCGCCTGAGTCCAGCTCTCAGCTATGCCTTCAAATTCATTGCGCATGAATTGAATGTAGTTAAGCTGTCGCTTTCCCTGGGGAGAATGTCATGTGCAACGTTTGCCTGTCGCGTCGTCGCATGTTTGCCGGACTGGGCGGTCTCGCCGCCATGACTGCGATCGGTGGGATGATGCCGGGTACGGCCGGCGCGCAGCCGGCCCGTTCGGCCGAGACGCCCGATGCGGCGCTCGCACGCCTGATGGAGGGCAACGCGCGTTACGCATCCGGCAAGATGGCGGAGCGTGATTTCTCCGCCGGCCGTGCCGCGCGCGCCCAGGGCCAGGCGCCGTTCGCGGCCATCCTGGGTTGTGCCGATTCGCGCGTCGCGCCGGAACTGGCCTTCGACCAGGCACCGGGCGAGCTCTTCATCGTCCGTGTCGCGGGCAACTTCGTGACGCCGGACGGGCTGGGCAGCCTCGAGTTTGGCGCCGCCGTGCTCGGCACCAAGGTAATCATGGTGCTGGGACATACGAGCTGCGGCGCGGTGAACGCCACGGTCGATGCGCTGCAGAAGGGCAATACCCTGCCCGGGCACATCGCCGACCTCGTGCGCGCCATGAAGCCCGGCATCGAGCCGGTCCTCAAGACACCGGGCCCCGACCTTCAGCAGCGCGCAATGATCACCAACGTCCAGGCGAACGTTCGCCGCCTGCAGACGGAGAAACCTATTCTGGCCGACATGGTCGCGGCCGGTAAGCTCAAGGTCGTCGGCGCCTATTATGACCTTCCCACCGGCAAGGTGATGATGGTCTGACGATCGACGCAGGGCCGATCATGACATCGATGCAGGAGAGGGCTCCTGCATCGATGTCGAACCGCCGGCTCAGCCCTTGATGAAGGCGAGCAGGTCGGGATTGAGCACATCGGCATGAGTGGTCAGCATGCCGTGCGGATAGCCCTTGTAGACCTTGAGCGTGCCGTGCTTAAGCAGCTTGATCGACAGTTCGGCCGCGGCGACGATCGGCACCACCTGGTCGTCGTCACCGTGCATCACCAGCGTCGGCACGGTGATCGTCCTTAAATCCTCGGTGAAATCGGTCTCCGAGAAGGCTGCGATGCAATCGTAGTGGGCTTTGGCGCCGCCGATCATGCCCTGCCGCCACCAGTTCTGTATGATGCCCGGCACGGCCTTCACGCCGTCACGGTTGAAGCCGTAGAACGGGCCGCTGGCGACATCGAGATAGAACTGCGCGCGGTTCGCCGCGAGGGAAGCACGCAAGCCGTCGAACACCTCGATGGGCAGGCCCTTCGGGTTCTTGTCCGATTTCACCATGATCGGCGGCACGGCACTGACCAGGACCGCCTTGGCGACCCGCCCCGGCCTCCAGCGCGCGACGTACCGCCCCACCTCGCCGCCG
>JAGNNA010000110.1 GCA_017990895.1 Reyranella sp. | reverse complement strand
CGGAAGCTCGAGGGCACGCGGACCGAGCCGCCTGTGTCGGTGCCGAGCGCGGTGTCACAGATCGCCGCCGCCACGGCGGCCGCAGAGCCTGACGACGAGCCGCCCGGCACGCGGCCGGGCGCCCGCACGTTCTTCGGTGTGCCGTCGAAAGCATTCTCGCCCAGGATACCGAGCGAGACCTCGTCGGTGATCGTCTTGCCGATCAGGGTGGCACCGGCATCGAGCAGCGTCTGCACCGCCCAGGCGTGCCTGTCGGGGATGGGACGTCCGGTGGGCCAGTCGTGATTGCCGCCCCCGGTCGGCACGCCCGCGACGTCGAAAAGATCCTTGGCCGCGAAGGTGAGGCCCGCCAGCGGACCGCCCGCCCGGCCTTCGATGCGTACGCGTCGGCCGGGAACGAAGGCGCCGATCTCGTCAGTCATGAAACACACCCAACTCTTGTCATCACTCTTGTCATCCTGAGCGAAGCGAAGGATCTGGCGCCGCTCCAGCGCCGTCTGGCCGCAATGTGAGGTCCTTCGCTGCGCTCCGGACGACAGACTTTACTCGGCCGGCGCCGCCGGCAGGCGGCCCTTGGTCCGCCAGCGCCTCGCCCAGCCGGGGCTGAACCTCATGCCGGTGAGCTTGTCGAACCACATGTACACGACAGGTGTGATGAACAGCGTCAGGACCTGCGACACCATCAGACCACCCACCACGGTGATGCCCAGCGGCTGACGGAGTTCGGCGCCGGCACCATGGCCCACGGCGATCGGCAGGGCGCCGAGCAGGGCGCAGACCGTCGTCATCATGATCGGCCGGAACCGAAGCAACGCCGCTTCCACGATCGCGGTCTCGGCATCGGCGCCCTGCCCGCGCCGCTCGATCGCGAAGTCGACCATCATGATGGCGTTCTTCTTCACGATGCCGATCAGCATCACCACGCCGATCATGGCGATGACCGACAGATCCATGCCGAACAGCATCAGCGTAGCCAGCGCCCCGATGCCGGCCGACGGCAGCCCCGACAGGATCGTCAACGGATGGATGAAGCTCTCATAGAGGATTCCCAGGATGATGTAGATCACAAGCACCGCCGCCAGCAGCAACATGCCCTGGTTGGCGACCGCCTGCTGGAACACCTGGGCGCTGCCTTCGAAGCTGGTGGTGATGGTGGCGGGCAGGCCGATCTCCGTCGCCGCCGCCTGGATATCCCGCACCGCGTCGCCGAGCGCTACCCCTGGCGCCAGGTTGAAGGAAATCATGACCGATGGAAGCTGGGCGATGTGGTTGACCGTCAGCGACGTCGGCTTGTCGATGCGCTTGGCCAGCGTGTCGAGCGGCACGAGGCCACCGTTGGGCGTGCGGACCTGCAGTTTCCGCAGGATGTCGCCGGCATCACCGTACTTCGGATCCGCCTCGAGGATCACCTGGTAGGTGTCGTCCGACGCGTAGATGGTCGACACCTGACGCGAGCCGAAGGCGGAGTAAAGAAGCAGGCGGATCTGGTCGACCGACACGCCGAGGCGCGAGGCGATGTCGCGATCGATGTCGATCATGGCCGAGCGAGCCCGCACCTGCAGGTCGGAGTTGACGTCGAGGATCGAGGGGATTCGACGCATCCTCGCTTCCATCAGGGGACCGTACTCACGCAGCAGGTTGAGGTCGCTCGACCGCATGCCGAACTGATATTGGGCTCGGCTCTGCGTCGTGGAGATGTTGATCGATTGCGCGGCCTGGAAATAGACGTTGATGCCCGGCACCGCCGCGGTCGCCCGGCGCAGTCGGGCAATGACCTGCTGGGCGCTGTCCGTGCGCTCCGGCTTGTCGCGCAGCATGATGAAGATACGCCCGGAATTCACCGTGGCCGCCGCATTGCCACCGCCGACGGTCGACATGACCGAGGCGACGTCGGGATCGCGCCGGATGACCTCGGCCAATGCCGACTGGCGGGCCACCATCGCGTCGAAGGAGGCGTCGTCCGGCCCGATCGTGGAGCCCTGGATCTGCCCGATATCCTCCGACGGGAAGAATCCCTTGGGGATCGCCTGGAAGAGGAGCGCCGTGGCGACGAAGGTTCCGACGGTGATCGCCAGTACCAGGCGGGGGAAACGAACCGTGTGCCGCAGCGCCCAGCCATAGCCCTTGGTGATCTTCGTGAACCCCCACTCGAAACTGCGCAGAAGTGCATTGTGCTTCTCGTGATGGTCGATCGGCTTCAGCCAACGCGAACACAGCATCGGCGTCAGGGTCAGCGACACGATACCGGAGATCAGGATGGCGAAGGCGATCACCAGGCCGAACTCGTTGAACATGCGGCCGACGACACCGCCCATGAACAGCACGGGAATGAACACGGCGACCAGCGAGAGCGTCATGGAGACGATCGTGAAGCCGACCTCCTTGGAGCCCTTGAGGGCCGCCTCCATCGGCTTCTCACCGGCCTCGATGTGACGGACGATGTTCTCCAGCATGACGATGGCGTCGTCGACCACGAAGCCGACAGCCAGGGTCAGCGCCAGCAGGGATATGTTGTCGATCGAATGGCCGCAGAGATACATGCCGGCGAAGGTGCCGATGACCGAGATCGGCAGCGCGATCGCCGGGATCATGGTTGCGCGGAAGCTGCGCAGGAAGAAATAAATCGCGATGATCACCAGGATGGCGGCCAGCGCCAGGGTGAACTCGACGTCGGCGATCGCCTCGCGGATCGGCTTCGACCGGTCGGCCAGCAGGTGGATCTCGACCCCGGCCGGCAGTTCCGCCTGGATCTGCGGGATGATCGCCTTGACCCGATCGACAACCTCCACCGTGTTGGCGTCGGGCTGGCGGTAGACGCCCATCACGATGGCGCGCGTACCGTCGAGCCAGCTCGCCACTTTGTCGTTCTCGACGCTGTCGATGGCCGTCGCCACATCGGAGATGCGGACCGGCGCGCCGTTCTGCCAGGTCACGATCACCGGCATGTAGTCCGCCGCCTTGCTGATCGGCCCCGTGGCTTCGAGAATTGCGTTCTGCTTCTGGTCCGCGATGGAACCGACCGGCTTGCTCGAGTTGGCGTTGACGACCGCGGTCTGCAGCTCCTGCAGGGTCAGCCCGCGAACGGCGAGCTGGTCGAGGTCGGCGCGGACTCTCACGGCGAACTTCTGCGACCCGAAGATCAGGACCTGCGCCACGCCCGGCAGAGTTGACACACGCGGCATGATCGCCCGGTTGACGAAAGCATCGACGTCCGAGAGCCGGGCCTGGCTGGACTTGAGCGCGAGGAACATCACCGCCCAGTCCGCCGGGTTGACCTTGCGGAAGCTGGGTGGGGTCGTCATCTCGGGCGGCATTCGCCGCATGGCCGAGGAGATCGCCGACTGGACGTCGAGGGCGGCGCCGTCGATGCTCCGGTTGAGGTCGAACTGGAGGACGATCGAGGTGTTTCCCAGCGATGACGTCGAGGTCATCGTGGTCACGCCGGCGATCGTCGAAAACTGGCGCTCGAGGATCGAGGCCACCGAGGAGGCCATCGTTTCCGGGCTGGCGCCGGGTAGCTGCGCGGTGACCTGAATGGTCGGGAACTCGACGCGAGGGACGGCGGCGACCGGAAGTTGCTTGTAGGCGAATATGCCGCCGATGACGAACGATGCCATCAACAGGATGGTCATCACCGGACGGCGGATGCAAAGTTCAGAGATGTTCACGTCCGCCTCCGCCTGGGATCGCCTAACCGCGGGGTGGCGCCGCGGGCCGGTTGGGGGCCGCCGTCGGCGGCCGGATCGTTACCGATGCCCCCTGGACCAGCCGCAGCTGGCCATCGACCACCACCTGCTCGCCGCTTTCGACACCCTTGCCGATCACGGCCCGGCCGTCCTGCGTGCGCTTGACGACGACCTGCCTGAGTTCGGCCACGCCGTCCTTGATGACGAATACGAACGGTCCCTGTGAGCCGAGCTGGACGGCACTCGCCGGGACCGAGATCGCATCGGACTCGATGCCGAGCACGATCTCCACCTTGACGAACTGGCCCGGCCACAGAAGCTCGTTGGCATTGCCGATGCGGGCCTTCGCGGTCACCGTGCCGGTGTTCGGGTCGACTGTGTTCTCGATGAAGGCCATCTCGCCCGACTGTTTCTTGGAATCGTCGATGATGGCCGTGACCTTCACCGGACCCTTGGCCATCGCGGCGCGCAGATCCGGCAGAATTATCTGCGGGATGGCGAAGGTGACGTAGATCGGGTCGATCTGGTTGATCGTGGCCAGGGTGCTGGTGGCCGAATTGTCGCCGGTCCGGACGACGGCCCCCGCCTTGTTCGCGATCGACCCGATCCGTCCCGAGACGGGTGCACGGATCTCGGTGAAGGTGAGCTGGGTCTGGATACTGGCCTTGGCGGCCTCGTCCGCCTCGAGCTGCGCCTCGGCGGCCTTCAGGGCGGTGCCGGCATTGTCGCGCTGAACCTGGGTACCGGCGTTCTTGGAAAGGAGTTCCTCGTTGCGTTGCAGGTCGCGCCGGGCCTGCACGACCTGCGCCTGGTCCTTGCGGATCTGCGCCTCGATCTGTCCGAGCTGCGCCTTCAGGGTGCGTGCATCGAGTTCGAAGAGGATATCGCCCTCCTTCACGAGGGCACCCTCCTCGACGTTCACCTTCATGATCTGGCTGTCCATGCGGGGCTTGATCTGGACGGAGGCGATCGACTGCACCGTGCCGACGGCATCGACCACCACGGGCATGGCTTCGCGGGTGACCGGCATGACCACGACCGGCACCGCGCCTCCGGGATTGGCGCGGCCACGGCGCCCCTGCGGCTGTGCGCCAGCGGCGGGGCTCGCCTGGGCCTCGGCGGTCTTTGCCGCCGTGCCCATGCCGATATGCGGGCCGACCACCCGGATCACATCGTCGCGGTAGATGTAGGCCGCTCCGCCGATCGCAACGATCGAAACGAAGACCGCCGCACGGACGAATCCCATTCCCAAGACTCCAGTCCCCAAGCCCCCGGCAGGATTATAGCCCCCCCACCGTCCGGCGATAGCCGGAAACACTGTCCCTACCGGAAACTTGATGCAAAAAACCCGCCACAAGCGGGCGGGTTTTTCGTCAGTTCCAGGGTCGGCCGGTCAGCGGCTGTAGTACTCGACGACCAGCGAGGGCTCCATCTGGACCGGGTACGGCACGTCGGCGAGCTTCGGCCCGCGCACGTAGGTGCCCTTCATGTCCTTGTGGTCGACCGTGACGTACTCCGGCACGTCGCGCTCGGCGGTCTGCGTCGCCTCGAGGACCCGCTCCATCTGGCTGGCCTTGGAGGTCAGCTCGATGACGTCGTTGTCCTTGACCTGGTACGACGCGATGTTCACGCGGCGGCCGTTGACCTTCACATGGCCGTGGCTGACCAGCTGGCGCGACGCGAAGACGGTGATGGCGAACTTCATGCGGTAGATCACCGCATCCAGCCGGCGCTCGAGCAGCTCGACCAGATTCTCGCCAGTGTCGCCCTTGCGGCGGACGGCTTCGGCGTAATAACGGCGGAGCTGACGCTCGCTGACCGAACCATAGTAGCCCTTGAGGCGCTGCTTGGCCATGAGCTGGAGGCGGTAGTCGGTCGGCTTGGTGCGACCCTGGCCGTGCTGGCCGGGACCGTATTCACGCTTGTTGAGCGGGCTCTTGGGACGGCCCCACAGGTTCACCCTGAGGCGGCGGTCGATCTTGTACTTCGAATTTGCGCGCTTGCTCACGCTGCACTCCGTCATTGTGCGCCCCGCATCGCGGGCACGCCGTGTTGTCCGGATAGGCCTTGTTCCGACACGTAAGTCGGGGCGGGAGGAGAGCCCGAACGGCTCTCAACCACGTTCTCCGGAAGAAGGGCGGAACATACTGGCCGTTTCCGGCCAGTCAAGCAGGCGTTAAGCCTTAAATATCAATGGCTTAGATCTCGACCAGCAGGATTTCGTGGGTCACGGCGGCGGATTTCTTCACCATGGCCGTGGCCGAACAGTACTTTTCGTCCGACAGGCTGACCGCCCGCTCGACCAGCGCCTTGTTCAGCTTCCGGCCGCGCACCGTGTAGACCAGCTTCACCGAGGTGTAGACCTTCGGATGGTCCTCGGCCCGCTCGGCGACCAGCGAGACCTCGACGGCCTCGATGTCCTGGCGCTGCTTTTTCAGCATGGAAACGACGTCGATGGCGGTGCAGCCGCCCATCCCCATCAACAGGACCTCCATCGGTCGCGAGGCGAGATTGCGGCCGCCGATGTCGGGCGCCCCGTCCATGGTGATGGTGTGGCCGGTGCCGCCCTCGGCGACCATCAGCATCCCGTCGACCCAAGTAATCTTGGCGGTGGTGGACATGGCTATTCCTCGTGCTGTTTCTTCGACAGGAACTTGATGACGCCGTGGAAGGTGCGGGCCTCCTGCTCGGTCATCTCGGCACGCTGCAGCAGTGCCCTGAGATTGAGAACCATCGACGGGCGCATGTCCCTGTTCCGCAGGAAGCCCGACTGGTCGAGGGCGCGCTCGAGATGGTCGAACAGGCTCTGCAGCTCATCCTTGGTCGCCGGCCGGGCGGCATGGTCGGCGAGCCGCACGGGCGGAGTCGTATCGCCGGCGGTCGTCCATTCATAGGCCACCAGCAGCACCGCCTGGGCCATGTTCAGCGACGAGAATTGCGGGTTGAGGGGGATCGAGAGCGCCGTATCGGCGTGGACCATGTCGTCGTTCTCGAGACCGGTCCGCTCCGGTCCGAACAGGATTCCGACCCGCTCCCCCTGCCCGATCCAGCCGCGCATCTCCGTTGCCGCCTGGCGCGGCGTCACGATGCGCTGGACCAGCTCGCGATTGCGCGCCGTCGTGGCGACCACCCGTTCGAGGTCGGCGACCGCCTCGGCCACGCTGTCGAAGACCTCCGCCTTCTCCAGCACGATGTCGGCGCCTGATGCGGCGCGCTGCGCCCGCTCATTGGGCCAGCCGTCGCGCGGCGCGACCAGCCTAAGGGTCGACAGGCCGCAATTCAGCATGGCGCGCGCGGCCATGCCGATATTCTCACCTAGCTGCGGGCGCACGAGGATGACCGCCGGCGTGGCGGCCTCGACGTCGCGGCCCTTCGATGCGCGTCCCATGCCGCCCTAATAGCGTGGTCAGCGGCCGGCGATAAGAGGCGGGCGGCGCATGAAGAAGAGGAGCGGAATGAGCACCAGCGAGCAGATCATCATGGTGCGGAAGTCGTTCAGGTAGCCGATCAGCGCGGCCTGGCGGTTGATCTCGCCGTCCCAGATCGCAAGCTGCGACGGATCGAGGCTGACCCCGGCCGGGTTCATCGGCCAGCCGGGATGATAGGGCGTGAACTTCTCGACCATGTCGGCGCGGTTCTGCTGGGTGTTGCTGGCCAGCATCGAGACGAGGACGGCGATGCCGATGCTGGCCCCAAGGTTGCGCAACAGCGCGTTCACGGCGGCTCCCTCGGTCCTCAGGCGCTGCGGCAGGGTCGCGAAGGTGAGGACGGTGAGCGGCGGGAAGACGAGACCGAGGCCGAAGCCCAGCAGGATGCCGTTCCAGATGATGCGCGACTCGCTGACGTTCAGATTGAATAGCGTCATGTCGTAGAGCGAGAGCGCTGCCAGCGCGAAGCCGATGCCGATCAGCAGGCGCGCATCGACGCGGCCGATCAGGCGCGACACCATCATCATCGAGACCATCATTCCGGCGCCGCGTGGCGCCAGCACCACGCCGGTCGTGAAAACGGGATAGCCCATGAGCTGCTGCAGGAAGGGCGGCATCAGGGTCGCCGTCACGATCAGCACCAGGCCCGCAAGCGCCGTGAAGCACAGGCCGACCGTTAGGTTGCGGTCGAGGAACAGCTCGCGCGACAGAAACGGCTGACGATCCGTCATCATGTGGATCACGAACATCGCGAAGGCCACGGCCGCCACCAGCGTCTCGCCGATGATCTCGACCGAGTCGAACCAGTCGAGCATGTGGCCGCGGTCGAGCATGAGCTGGAACGAGCCGATGGCGACCGCCAGCAGGGTGAAGCCCAGCAGGTCGAAGCGCCGCGTCGCGCCGTGCACGTTGTCGCGCACGAGGGCCAGGATGCCGACGGCGCACAGGATGCCGACCGGCAGGTTCACGTAGAACACCCAGCGCCAGGAAAATTCGTCGGTCAGCCAGCCGCCCAGCGACGGGCCTGCGATGGGGCCCAGCATCGTGCCGACGCCCCACATGGCCATCGCCTTACCCTGCTCCTCGCGCGGATAGGTGTCCATCATGATGGCCTGCGACACCGGCACCAGCGCCGCGCCGAACCCGCCCTGCAAGGCGCGGAACAGGACGAGCTGGTCGAGCGTCTGCGCCGCGCCGCACAGCATCGACACGACGGTGAAGCCGATCACGCAGGTCGCCAGCGTCCGGCGCAGGCCGAAGCGCATGGCGCAGAACCCGGCCAGCGGCGTCAGGATGGCGGAGGCCACGATATAGGAGGTGACGACCCAGGAGACCTGCTCCTGCGTCGCCGACAGCGAGCCCTGGATCGACGGCAGTGCCACGTTGGCGATGGTGCCGTCGAGCGCGTGCATGATGGTGGCGGCCATCACCGTGAAGGTGATCAGGCGGCGGCGGCGCAGGACCGCCGGATCGACGGCCGGCGCCATCTCCTCAGTTCTTCGGCGACGCCGCGGCGCCCGAGAGACCGAGCGACTTTGCCCAGCCGGCCCACAGGCTGGCCAGCGAACGCGTGTGACCGGTCTCGACCGTGACAGTGGTGCTCATGCCGACCCTGAGGGGCGGATCGCCCTCGCGGCAGGCGACCGAGAGGCGGACGGGAATGCGCTGGACCACCTTCACCCAGTTGCCGGTCGCGTTCTGCGGCGGCAGCACGGCAAATTCAGCGCCGGTCGACTGCGAGATGCTCGCGACCGTGCCCCAGCATTCGGACTCCGGGTAGGTGTCGACGTGGATCAGCACCTTCTGACCCGCACGAACGCGCGTGAGCTCGGTCTCCTTGAAGTTGGCCTCGATCCAGAGATCGGTATCGGCCACCACCACCATCACCGGTACGCCGGCGGTGGCATAGCTTCCCGGCACCGGCCGCTTGCTCACGACGCCCTCGATCGGCGATTCGATCGTGGTGCGACGGAGCTGCAGCAAGGCCTCCTCGCGCATCGCCATCATCTGGCGCACCCTTGGATGGTCGTCGGCGCGGATCTTGGGGTCGCCGGCCAGCGCCGCCTCGATCCGTTGCAGATCCTCTTGTGCCGCCGAGATGCGCTGCCGCGCGACCTCTAGGCCCATGCGGGCCTCCTCGAGCTTGGCGGTGGAGGCGACTTTCTTCTCGGCCAGTTCCGACTGACGGTCGAACTCGGCCTGCGCGAAGGTCTGCTGGCTGAGCGCCGCCTTGATCTCCTCGCGCTTGGTCCGCCACTGGGCGCGCAGCCCGCGGACTTCGGCGCGCACGGTCTCGGTCTCGGCCTCGATGCGGCTGAGCGCATGGCGATAGGACTGGTCGTCGAGCCGGAACAGGAGCTGGCCGCGCGAGACCTTCTCGTTCTCCTGAACCGGCACCTCCACGATGAGGCCGGAAAGCTGGGTCGCGATCTGGGCGCGGTCGCCCTTCACATAGGCGTTGTCGGTGGTGACCGTGCCGCCGGACGACAACCAGATCAGCAGCGTGGCGGCCAGCACGATCGCGGGCAGAAACCACATAAGGGCGCGCGCGAGCGCGCGACCACCAAAGCGCGGACGGCGCAGGGCAGCCGCCGCGATGGGCGGTGTCCTAGTGTCCAGATGCTCTCCGTCTCGCACGCTTATATGGTCTGCCCCACTCTACCCAAGGTCAACCGGCAGGTGCGGCATGGCTGCTACGCCGGCCGCGCCGGAGGTACTGCTAGGCAGGCTGGGCCGGACGGGCGCCGTCGCGGAAGAGCTTGTAGGTGATGGCGTCGTAGAGCGCGTTGTAGGAAGCGTCGACGATATTGGGAGACACGCCGATCGTGCTCCAGCGCCGCCCCTTCGCATCCGCACTCTCGATCATGACGCGCGTCGTCGCCGCCGTGCCGCCTGCGGAATCGAGGATGCGGACCTTGAAGTCGACCAGCCGCATGTCCTCCAGCTCGGGATAGACCGGCACCAGAGCCTTCCGCAGCGCAGCATCGAGCGCGTTCACGGGGCCGTTGCCCTCGCCCACCTCCATTGCGCGGCGGCCGGCGATGTCGAGCTTCACCGTTGCCTCCGACAGCGCAACGGTTTGGCCGCGCGCATTGACCCGGCGCTCCGCCAGCACACGGAAGCTCTGCAGCGCGAAGTAGTCCGGAACCGTCTGCAGCTCGTGCCGCGCCAGCAGCTCGAAGCTCGCATCCGCGCCGTCATAGGCGTAGCCCTCGGACTCGCGGTCCTTCACGATCTCGAGCAGGCGCGCGACGCCGGGATGTTTGGGATCGACCTCCAGGCCGATCTGGCGGAAGCGCGCCATGATGTTAGAGCGGCCTGCCTGGTCGCTGACCACGATGATGCGCTGGTTGCCGACGACTTCGGGGTCGACATGCTCGTAGGTCCGGGGGTCCTTCTCGACCGCCGAGACGTGCAGGCCGCCCTTGTGGGCGAAGGCGCGGGTGCCGACATAGGCGGCGCTGCGGTTGGTCGGCATGTTCAGCCGGTCGTCGAGCAGGCGCGACAGGTGCGTGAGCCGCTGCAGCGCCCCCTCCTTCAAGCCGGTGTCGAAGCCCATCTTCAGCACGAGATTGGGGATCAGCGCGATCATGTTGGCGTTGCCGCAGCGTTCGCCGAGCCCGTTGATCGTGCCCTGGACCTGACGTACGCCGGCGCGCACGGCGGCCAGCGAGCTCGCGACCGCGTTCTCGGTGTCGTTGTGGGTGTGGATGCCGAGGCGGTCGCCCGGGATCTTCTTGACGACCTCGCCCACGATTCGCTCGACCTCGTGCGGCAGGGTTCCGCCGTTGGTGTCGCAGAGCACCATCCAGCGCGCGCCCGCCTTCTCGGCGGCGGCCAGGCAGGCCATCGCGTAGTCGGGATTGGCCTTGTAGCCGTCGAAGAAATGCTCGGCGTCGAACATCGTCTCGTCCATGCGGGTCTTCGCATAGCTGAGCGAGTCCGAGATCATCTCGAGATATTCGGTACGGTCGACCTCGAGGGCGACGTCGACATGGAAGTCCCAGGTCTTGCCGACCATGCATACGTTGCGCGCCTTGGTCTGCAGGATCGCGGCGAGGCCCGGATCGTTGGCGGCGCTGCGCCCGGCGCGACGTGTCATGCCGAAGGCCACGAACTTCGCATTCTGGAACTCGGGCGGGTCGGCAAAGAACCGGTCGTCGGTCGGATTGGCGCCCGGCCAGCCGCCTTCAATGTAATCAATGCCCAACCGGTCGAGCTCGCGCGCGATCGCGGCCTTGTCGGCCACGGTGAAATCGACGCCTTGCGTCTGGGCCCCGTCTCGCAGGGTGGTGTCGAAGAGATGGACTCGGTTGGATGACGTCATGGCTCGGCCTTTTCGGAGGGCCTGGACCATACGCTCCCTGCCAACCCTATATAAGCGCCTATTTTCTTCTTCCTTAAATAGGGTTGTTGCTATAAACCTATTCAAGAGCAGCCTTACTTGCCCTTTGCATAGGTTTGCCGTGCGCAGAAGTGATCTAAGCGGGCCGGTCCAACGCCAGTTGAAAAAACTCCCAGGGCCGTTCGAGTCCCACTACGGTGTGCTTCCCCTGCCACCGCCGGAAGAAGTAATAGCGTTATCGACTGCCTTGCCCCACCTGCGCGAAGCGTCCAAGGCCTTGGGCAGGGTCAACACGCTCGCCGCTGAATTGAAGGACCCCTTCATCGTCAGCCGCATTCTCACATGGCGAGAGGCGGTGAGCAGTTCCGCCATCGAAGGCACCAACAGCACCTTGGACGAGCTGTTGAGCGTGGAAGAACGAGATCTCGAAGATGTTCAGGCCGTCACGGACGCAACGGCACAGGTTCGCGACTATGCCCGCCTGCTGGAAACCAGAATCCCCCACGCCGCGGACCGGGGGCCGGAGGTCTTCACCGTCGATCTGATCCGCGACCTCCATCGCAACGTCATGGCCAGCGATTCGGCTTATCAGGACGAACCCGGCGTCCTCAGAAAGAATGTGGTGTGGATTGGCGGCGGCGGAAACATCGCGAACTCGACGTACAATCCCGCTCCGCCGGGAGACATATCCACGTCGCTTGCAGACACCATCGAGTATCTCCGCTGCAACGGCGCGCAGACAATCAATCAGCATCTCGTCACGCGCATGGCGATCTCCCACGCGCACTTCGAAGCCATACATCCCTTTCGGGATGGCAACGGCCGCGTCGGACGTCTGCTCCTGCCACTCATGATGGCGGCAGACGGTCAGACTCCCCTGTACCTGTCGCCCTACATCGAAGCTCACAAGGACGACTACTATGCAGCGCTCAAGGCTGCCCAGCAGCGACTCGACTGGGCCCCCGGCGTAGCCTTTCTTTCCAAGGCCATTGTCGGCACCGTGGACGAACTCGTCGGTACGCGCGATGCGCTGGCCCGACTGGGCGAAATCTGGAAAGGCCGACGGAAACTCCGCGCAGGCTCGGCGGCCCTAAGAGCACTCTCGATCCTTCCACACTATCCCGTCGTGACGACCAAGCGGCTGATGGCGCTGCTGGACGTCAGCCAGCCGGTCGCTCTCGAGGCGACCAATCGGTTGGTGGATCTCGGCATTCTGAAGGAGCGGACCGGTTACCAGCGCAATAGAGTATTCGCGAGTCCCGAGGCGCTGACCGTCATCAACCGGCCCTTCGGCGCGCCGCCTGTGCTGCCGGGCGACGCCAATTAGAATTAGCTAACTCAATCCCTCGGAGAAACGCCATGACCACCGCCACCACAATCACCGAACTGCGCACGACACTGCTGCAGGTGCCGTGGCGGTCCTCGCCGCCGGCGGCCGGGATCCTGGCGCCCGGGCCGCGTGAGATTTTCGTGCTGGAGATCGAGACGCAGGGCGGGCTGCTCGGGATGAGCTACCTGATGCCGCTGCATGGCGGGCTGCACACGCTGGACGCCTGCATGAAGGAACTGATCGCGCCCTATGTGATCGGACGCGACGCCACCGAGATCGAGGGCATCTGGCAGACCCTCTACAAGAACAATTTCTGGCTGGGTCGCATGGGCATCACCCTGGCCGCCCAGAGCGCGGTCGACATGGCACTGTGGGACATCGTGGGCAAGCGCGCCAGCCTGCCGTTGTTCCGCCTGTGGGGCGCCGCGCGCACCAAGATCCCCGCCTACGGATCGGGCTGTTTCCGCGGCCTCGGCCGCGACGGCATGATCGCGCGGGCGAAGGAGTTCACCGCCCAGGGGCTCAAGGCCATCAAGATGCAGGTGGCGCATATCCGGCCGTGGCGCGAGGACGTCGCGAACGTGAAGGCGATGCGCGAGGCGATGGGCGACGGCGTCGAGATCATGATCGACGTCAACATGGGCTGGGACGCCGACACCGCCATCCAGGCCGGCCACCGCATCGACGAGTTCGATCCCTACTGGCTGGAGGAGCCAGTCGTCGCCGAGGACTTCGCAGGCTACCGCCGCATCGCCGCGGCGCTTAAGACGCGCGTGGTCGGCGGCGAGAGCCACTTCATGAGGAACGACCTCAGGCCCTTCTTCGAGCATCCCGGCACGCCCATCCTGCAGCCCGACCCGATGCGCGGCGGCTACTCGGAACTGCGCAAGATCGCCTCGATGGCCGAGCCCTACGGTATCCGCCTGGCCCCGCACCTGTTCCACGAGCAGATGGTCCACGTGCTGGCCTCGATCCCCAATGC
>JAGNNA010000109.1 GCA_017990895.1 Reyranella sp. | reverse complement strand
CCTATGGCTCGCCGCTCTATCGCGACTATGTGCCGGGCTACGACAACGTGATGGTCAGCCGCGTGCGCGCCGCCGGCGCCGTCATCGTCGGCAAGACCAACGTGCCGGAATTCGGCGCGGGCTCGAACAGCCGCAATCCGGTCTGGGGGGCGACCGGCAATCCCTTCAATCCGATGCTCAATGCCGGCGGCTCGTCGGGCGGTTCAGCGGTGGCGCTGGCCACCGACATGCTGCCGGTCTGCACCGGCTCCGACACCGGCGGCAGCCTGCGCAATCCTGCCGCCTTCTGCGGCGTCGTAGGCTTCCGCCCGTCGCCCGGCATGGTCGCGGTCGAGCGGCGCGCCATGGGCTGGACGCCGATCTCGGTGCTGGGCCCGATGGGCCGCAGCGTCGCCGATGTCTGCCTGCTCTTCGCCACGCAGGTCGGCCAGCATGACAGCGACCCGCTCTCCTTCCCGCTCGAGCCGGAAGCCTATGCCGAGCCGTGGCCGGTCGATCTGGGAAGCCTTCGGGTCGCCTACACCGAGGATTTCGGTGGCGCACCGGTCGACAAGTCGATCCGCCGGACCTTCCGCGAGAAGATCAAGGCGATGAAGCCGTTCTTCCGCAGCCTCGACAAGGTGGACGTCGACTATGGCGGCGCCGATCGCTGCTTCGACGTGATCCGCGCCGTGAGCTTCCTGTCGCGCTACCAGGAGGCATACACCAACAATCGCGAGATGCTGGGCCCGAACATCATCGCCAACTACGAGCTCGGCGCGAAGCTCAGCCTGGCCGACTTCGCCTGGGCGCATGGCGAGCAGACGCGGATCTTCCGGGCGTTCCAGCAGATCTACAAGGACTACGACCTGGTGATCGGCCCGACCGTCGGCTTCTCGCCCTTCCCCTGGAAGCAGCTCTACATCGACGAGATGGACGGCAAGAAGCTCGGCACCTACTACCATTGGATGGCGACCAAGTACTTCGTCACGCTAACGTCGAACCCGGCCGTGTCCCTGCCCTGCGGCGTTGATGACAAGAAGATGCCGTTCGGCCTGCAGGTGGTCGGCCGCTTCCGCGGCGACGGCGAGGTGCTGGGCGCCGCGCATGCGATGGAGCAGGCGTTCAAGACCAACCCGCTACTTGCCCGGCCGCTGCCCAACATCGCCAAGCTGCGCAAGCCTGTGCCGGCGCTGAAGTCGATCGTGACGCATCCGCCGAAGCTCAACGCCAAGGTCGCGCGCGGCCCGGCGCCCGGCGCGCTTTAGGCGCGCGGAGGCCGATAACGCCCGGCACCCGTCGCGGTTGCCGGGCGAAGGGGCTTTACAAAACTTCACCTTTTCGACCGGCCGATGCCACTTCGGGCGGCGTACCTCGTTCTATGGACAAGCGCCTGTCGCGAGACACGGTTCGACCCAAACGGAGGTAGCGATGAACAAGCTGAAGTTCGTGATGGCGGCGGGCCTGCTGGCCGCGACGGCCGCCTGTACCCAGACCGGCTATGACAACTCGTACGCCTACAACAGCGGCTACAATACCCGGCCGGCTAACAACGGCTACTATGCCCAGCGGCCGGCCTACAGCAACAACTACTACGCCTACAACAACAACAGCGGTTACTACCGCAACAACGCCTACAACAGTTCTTACAACTCGCGCGGCCCGAATGGCGACTATGACCGCGACGGCGTGCCGAACAGCCGCGACATCGACGCGAACGGCGACCACATCCCCGACGCGTTCCAGCGCTGATTACCATCCAACACAGACGGCTCCCGGACAACCCGGGAGCCGGTTTCGCGTCCGGTCACCACTCGATCACGGCCCGCCTTCAATAAGGCGTCATTGCGTCCCGGCGCGGCCGCCGTCGGGCGCGAATCTCCTCAACGGGAGCGGCCCTCGACAGGGCGTTTCCCTTGGAGGGAACAGATGCGCTGCGTCAGTTGGCTCGCCGCCGCGAGCCTTGTGGTGGTGACGGCGGGGTGCGTTGAACAGTCGGGCCATCCGACGACCTACGGCTACAGCCCCGGCTACGGTTCGAACTACGGCTATTCCGGTTACTCCGGCTATTCCAACAACTATGTCAGCCAGCCGACCTATTACCGGCCGGCCCCGACCTACTACGCGCCACCGCCACCGCCCCGGCCGCAGGTGATCACCCAGACTCGCTACGTGCCGGTGCCGGTTGCGCCGCCGCGGCCGTCCTACCATCCGTCGAGGGACAGCGACCGGGACGGCATCCCGGATCGCTACGATCGCGACAAGAACGGCGACGGCGTCCCCGACAAGTACCAGCGCTCGCGCTGGTAGGGGCATACGAACGGCGCCACCCCAAAGGTGGCGCCGCATTGCCTCTTAGCGGCGCTTGGCGCCTCGGATCTCCGCATCGTGCTGGCCGAGTGTCGGCGCCGGCCGGCGAACGCCGCCCGGTGTCGCGGAGAGCTTGAGTGGCACGCCCAGCGTCTTCTGCCTTCCCGCCTTGGCGTGCTGGACTTCGGCCATCATGCCGCGCGCCAGGATCTGCGGATCGGCGAAGACCTCGTCATGGTGCAGGACCGGGCCGGCCGGGATGCCGGCCGCCTCGAATTCCGCCAGCCAATCGTCGTTGCTTTTCTTGATCAGCTCGGCCTGCAGGATCTCGACGATCGCGGCGTTGTTCTTCACCCGCAGCGCATTGGCCTTGAAGCGCGGATCGTCGACCAGCTCCGGCTTGCCGATCAACTCGCAGGTCTTCTTGAAGAAATTCTGCTGGGCCGCGCCGATGGTGATCCAGCCATCCTTCGTCTGGAACACCTGGTAGGGTGAGGAGCCGCGATGGCCCTGGCCGAGCTTCTCCGGCCGGATGCCGTTGGCGAAATAGTTGGCCGCCTCGTAGACGCCCAGCGACACGGTGGCCTCGAGAAGCGAGGTCTCGACCCACTGGCCCTCCCCCGTCTTGTGCCGCGCCTGCAGGGCGCTCAGCACGCCGATCGTGAGATAGAGGCCGGCGCCCACGTCGGAGATGGCGAGCGGAATGCGGTAGGGCGGGCCGTCCTTCGGACCCGTGACCGACATCAGGCCCGACATGGCCTGGATGATCAGGTCGAAGCCGCCGCGCCCGGCATAGGGGCCGGTCTGGCCGAACCCGGAGATCGAACCCAGCACCAGCCGCTTGTTGCGCGCATGCAGTTCGTCCCAGCCGAGTCCCAGCCGCTTCATCACGCCGGGCCGGAAATTCTCCAGCACCACGTCGGCACCGTCGACCAGGTCCCAGAAGACTTTCAGATCGTCCTCGTTCTTGAGGTCGAGCTTCAGGCCGCGCTTGTTTCGGTTCCACAGCATGAAGGGCGCCGACTCGCCCTCGACGAACGGCGGCGCGCCGCGCATCGAATCCCCTTGCGGGCTTTCGATCTTGATGACGTCGGCGCCCATGTCGGCAAGCTGCATGCCGCAGAAGGGACCGGAGAGATGGGTCGTGAGGTCGAGGACGACCAGACCGTCGAGAGCGCCTGCCATGTTGCCTATCCCAGGAGTTTGCGAAGATCGTCGAGTGTGTCGGCCCATTTGCTGACGCCGAGATGGTTGGACACCAGGCGGCCCGCCTGCACGATCAGGAAGCGCGGCGCACCACTTTTCCGCGGAATCTGGGCCAGGATGGGCGCGAGGTCGCCCGGCCAATAGCGATCCTGATAGACTTCGCGGAAGCGTGCCGCCTCGACCTCTTCCCAGACGACCTGGCGGAACTCGGGCGAGGCGATCCAGGCGTCGAGATACTCGCGCTTCCAGCGCACGCAGGGCGGACAGTCCGGGCCGCCGATCAGGATTACCCTGATCTCGGCCGGCACGGCGCGCGCCGGAGCACCGGCGGTCGCCGCGACAGCGAGTCCGGCAAAAAGAAGCGCGCGGCGATTCATATCCGGTAATGTAGGCGCGCATGGCACGCGCGACCAAATCCTCTCTCGTCACCTTGGGTGATTTCTTCCACTTCGCGGTCGCGCGTTTCCGCGCCGCGCGGCTGGCCTATGGGCACGGCACGACCAACGCGGTCGACGAAGCCGCCTTCATGATGCTCGAGGCGCTGCGTCTCCCGATCGCCCGCATCGATCCGTGGCTCGACCTCGTGCCGACAGAGTCCGAGAAGGCGCGCCTCATGACCCTGATCGAGGCGCGGATCGGGCTGCGCATGCCGGCGCCCTATCTGCTCGAGGCCGCCTACATGCACGGAGTGCGGTTCCACATCGACCGCCGGGCGCTGATCCCGCGTTCCTTCATCGGCGATCTTCTGGCCGGCGGCGCCCTACCGACGGCCAGGCCGCGCCGCATCCTCGATCTCTGCTGCGGCTCCGGCTGTCTCGCCATCCTCGCGGCGCTGGCCTTTCCCAGAGCGAAGATCGATGCCGTCGACCTCTCGGCCGGCGCGCTGGCACTCGCCCGGCGCAATGTGGCGACGCACCGGCTGGGCGATCGCATCACGATCCACCGCGGCGATCTCTTCAAGCCGCTGCAGGGCCAGCGCTACGACCTCATCATCAGCAACCCGCCCTATGTCGACGCCGGCGGCATGGCGAAGCTGCCGCCCGAATTCCGGCACGAGCCGCGCATGGCACTCGCGGCCGGCGACGACGGGCTGGACCTGGTCCATCGCATCCTCTCGGAAGCGCCGAAGCATCTGACGAAGAGCGGCGGACTCGTGTGCGAGATCGGTCGCGGCCGCCCGCCGCTCGAAGCCGCCTACCCGCGGCTTCCCTTCATCTGGCTCGACACGGAACTCAGCGAAGGCGAGGTCTTCTGGCTGTCGCGCAGCGACCTGGCCTAGGCCGCGTCGCCGAGGCAGATCCCGAGGGCACGCGCCGTGCAGATGAGCGTGCCGTCGGGATCGACGGTGCGCGACCTGCCGACGACCGTCGACAAGGGCACGTCGATCACCTGGCGGTTCCACCAGGCCACCATGTGATCGGCCTTGCCTTCGGCCAGCAGATCGACGGCGCGCACGCCCAGCGCCGACGCGAGCAGCCGATCCTCCGCCGTCGGCATGGCGCCGCGCTGCACGTGCCCCAGCACGGTGGCGCGCGCCTCCGCGCCGGTGGCCTTGACGAGCCGCTTGGCCAGCCACTCCCCGACGCCGTGATCGGGCGCATCGGCCGAAGGATCCGCCGCCTCGTCTGACTGGCCGGCGGCTTCGGCCACGACGACCAGCGCCGAGGTCCGGCCCGCCGCCCGAAGGGCCGCGATGTGGCGAACCACGTTCTCCAGCCGCCACCGAACCTCGGGGATCAGCACGACGTCGGCGCCGCCGGCGATGGCGGCCGCGATGGCGATGTGACCGGCATCGCGGCCCATCACCTCCAGCACCATCGTGCGCTCGTGGCTGGCCCCGGTCGGCTGCAGACGGTCGAGCGCCTCGGTGGCGATCGCAACGGCGGTCGAGTAGCCGATCGCCCGTTCGGTCTGGTCGACATCGTTGTCGATCGTCTTGGGAATGCCGACGAAGGGTATCCCGGAGGGATCCAGCAGCCTGCGCAGGATGGCGAGACTGCCGTCGCCACCGACGCCAATGAGGCCGTCGAGACCGAGCTGCTTCAGCCCCTCGACCATCTCGGCCGAGCGGTCCTTGCGGCTGCCGTCGGGCATCGGAAAGGAGAAAGGGTTGCCGCGATTGGTGCTGCCGAGGAACGTGCCGCCCTGCCGCGCCAGCGCGGCGCTGAGCCGGTCGGGGTCGAGCGTCACCGCCTCCACGGGACGCTCCAGCAGGCCCAGCGTGCCGTAGCGCAGGCCGACCGTCGTCCAGCCATGACCATGATGCGCCCGCAGCGCCACCGCGCGGATCGTGGCGTTGAGCCCGGCGCAATCGCCGCCGCTGGTGAGAATGCCGATGCGTTTCGTCATCTGGATACTCCTGGCTGCCGTCAGCACGACAGGTTGAAAGAGCCGATCAATCTTGAAGGCGGCCGAGACCGGTGCAGGATACCGACATGAAGAAGCACTATCATACCTTCGCTGGCTACAATGCCTGGGCCAACCGCCGGCTCTATGATGCCGCGGCTGCACTCGGCGATGCCGAGTATCGCGCCGATCGTGGCGCCTTCTTCAAGTCGATGCACGGCACGCTCAATCACCTGCTGGCCACCGATCGCATCTGGATGAAACGCTTCACCGGCGAAGGCGATGCGCCGGACCGTCTCGACGCGATCGTGCATGAGGGTTTGGCGGAACTACGCGGAGCGCGCGAGGCCCAGGACCGGCGCATCGTGGCGTGGATCGACGGTCTCGACGAGACGAGGCTCGCCGGCGTCATCCGCTACCGTCGCGTCTCCAGCCCGCAGGAATTCGTCCAGGAATTGATGCCGGCCCTGGACCACTGGTTCAACCACCAGACCCATCACCGCGGGCACGCGCACATGATCCTGACGAGTCTCGGCAAGCCCGCGCCGGAACTCGACCTGCTCTACTATCAGCGCGAGCTCGCCGCGGGTCGCTGAACTCTACTGGAGTTCACACACGGAGCGCTGGCGGCCCGGCCCAGACCAGCGCGAGTCGCAGATCGCGAGAGGCTCGCCTTCGGTGCCGTAGAGGACGCTGGTCCAGGTCCCGTCTTCCACGGGACGCACGATCATCGCCGCGAAATCGCGCAGGCCGACGACCCAGGCCGGGCCCCTGTCGAGCCCTTCGACACGGATCGGGGCCTTGGGATTCTCCGGCGACGGCGGCGGCTGCACGTGGGACAGCTCCATGCCGCCGGTGCCGACCGCCAGATGAGGCGGGTGCGCTCCCTCGAAGCCGATCGCCTGGAACCGGTGCATGTGACCCGCAATGACCGCGGTCACGTGGGGCGGCAGGGCGCGGCCGAAGACGCGGTGGATGGCCTCTCGCTGGGTCTCGTTGATGAAGCCGTACGGGGTGAGGCCGATCGGACCGCCCTTGTCGCGTTTCACCACCGCCCAGATCGGCCGGTGGGTCACCACCCAGGTCGAGGTCGAATCCTCCGCCAGCATCCGCGCCACATCGCGATACTGCGAGATATAGGTTTCGAGATTGTAGAGCACCGCATCGGCGGCGTTCGCCGAATCGACGGCGATGATGTTCAGCCTGCCGAGCTTCAGCCGGAACGGTGCATTGGAGACGATCGGAAAAGGCAGTCCCGCGAAGGGCTGGGTCGGCGGCGCGGGCCAGGTGCCGGGGCGCCAGTCCGCCGGCAGTTGCGGCGGGCATTCCTTCTGGTGGTGTCCCGGGCCGAGCAACGGCGAACCGGCATCGAGCAGGTAGAACCAGCCGGGACCGCCGCGGCTGCAGAGCTCATGATTGCCGCGGCTGAACAGCCACGGCGCGGCGACGAGCAGCTTGGCCGCGGGTCGGAAGAAATCGTCGCGCCAGTTGGTCCATTTGTCCGGGTTCGGGCTGCCCTCGATGTTCTGGCTCCAGTAGGCCGCGCCGATTGGCAGGCTGGCGACGTCCTCGTCGTCGAGATCGCCCGTGTCGTAGACACTCACGCTGAGCGGCGCGGCATAGCCGGTGAGACTGGGCGGCAGCACCAGGCCCCGCTCGGTGCCGCGATAATTGTAGTCGCCGACATGCACGATCAGGTCGGGGCGCTTGTCCGCCTCCTCGTCCGACAGGACGCCGAACGGCCACACCTTGGCGAACCCGTCGCCGCCGCAATATTGCGGCTTGTCCGCCATCTCGCCTCGGCAGCCGCTGTCACCGATCAGCGCGACGCGGCGCGGCGTGCCCAGCGAAACGGTCGGCAGGTCGATTCGACGATCACCCAGGAAGACGCTGGCCCCCTCGCCCACCGGATAGAGCGCCTCGCAAACCGTCACCTCGTCGAAATGACCGCCCGGCGGGCGGCGGCGTGGCGTCATCGCCGTTGCAACGCCGCCCGCCGCGGAGCGCAGCACCGGACAGACGGTCGTGCGCTCGGCGACGCTGCGGACCATCGGCACGGGCCAGCCATTGCTTCCCTCGGCCAGCAGCACGAAGGCGAAGAAGCCGGGCGTCGCCGTCTGGGCGCTTGCGCCGAAGGCCGGCAGAACCGGCAGAAGGAGAGCGAGGAGAATGCAGACGATGCGCATGGCGGCGAAACTCCGAAGGCGTCGACTGTAGCAAGCCGGCCCGGTGAAGAGTCGCCGTCCAAACAAAAAGCCCCGCGTTGGCGGGGCCTCTCGGTCCGGGAATGGTGGGCGCACCAAGGCTCGAACCTGGGACAAGCTGATTAAGATGCGTGGCTGAACCAGTTTGACGACGTGGGACTTCGAGGCGCCACATCACTCCTTCGATGGAGAAGTAGAGGCTTCAACCACCCTACGATATGCTGCCCTCCTGATCTGAACCGTCACCAACTTTCGACCATAGCTCTCCCAAGGTTTCATCTGGGGAATGTCGGACAACCCATGTTTGCTAACCTCGCGCTCGCCACCTTGATGGTCGGCCTTACCGTCGCCATCCATCTCGGCGGCCTGCTCGGCCTCTTGTGGGTGCTGCGCGATAGGGCGCATCGCATCCGGGCCCACGAAAGCCGCCTCGTCCCGCTCGGCGTCATCCTGTTCGTGGTCCTGGGGCTGGTGGCCATCCATTCGTTCGAGATCTGGCTGTATGGGGCGGCTTTCTGGGCGATCGGTGCCGTGAGTGACTTCGAAACGGCACTCTATTTCTCGACCGTGACCTTCACGACCCTGGGCTACGGGGACGTCGTGCTCGAAGGCAACTGGCGGCTGTTTGGCGCAATCGAGGCGGGCAACGGGCTGATCCTGTTCGGCTGGTCGACAGCCTTCCTGCTTTCCGTCACCAGCCGGCTGAGATTGCTGGAGCATGACTGGCTGGAGAAAACCGGCGCGGATTGAGGCGTTGGTGCTGGTGCCGATGAGAAAGCCCAAGCGTGTCCCGCTGGCGTCACTGGAAGCGATGCGCCAAGTCGACTTCATGGAGATCGACAACCGTTTCGGCAGGGAAGAATGAACGAACATCTGAACAGGCGCGCCAGCGAAGATCGGCCCGTACTTCGGTACCCGGTCACATGCCTCAATTCCTCGACGCAACTTCCCTAGCGATGGCACGCAGAGACAGACATTTTGCCACGGGCGAGAAGAAATCAGGTGCTTCCCCGGTGCTTCCAGGAACGGATTCGCTCTGAATTCAAACGGAAGAGAGGCCGACGCAGCGACCAACAAAAAACCCCGCACTTGCGGGGCTTGTTCGATTTCCGGGAATGGTGGGCGCACCAGGGCTCGAACCTGGGACAAGCTGATTAAGAGTCAGCTGCTCTACCAACTGAGCTATGCGCCCCCATTTCTGGGGTCATTGCCCGGAAGGCGGCGGCTATACCAAGGCTGTTCCGGCTTGTCGATAGACTCTTTTGAAGGAAATTTTGCAGGCCCGCCTAGCGGGTCCGAGGGAGCTGGGCATCGCGGTAGACATTGACCCCGATCAGCAGTCCGCACGCAAACATCACCGACAGGAGCGCGGTGCCGCCGTTGCTGACCAGCGGCAGCGGCACGCCGACGACGGGCAGCATGCCCATCACCATGGCGGTGTTGATGAACATGTAGAGGAACAGCATCGCGGTCACGCCGAGCGCCAGCAGGCGGCCGAAATGATGCTGGCTGCGGAAGGCGATGGAGAAGCCCCAGACCACGACCAGCGCAAACAGGCCGAGCAGGACGAGAGCGCCGGCCATGCCCCACTCCTCGACGAAGGTCGTGAAGATGAAGTCGGTCTGCTTCTCGGGCAGGAAATTCAGCGACGACTGGGTGCCCTTGAGGAAGCCCTTGCCGAACATGCCGCCCGAGCCGATGGCGATCTTCGACTGGGTGATGTGGTAGCCGGCGCCCAGCGGATCGCGGTCGGGATCGAGGAAGGTGAGCACCCGCTTCTTCTGGTACTCGTGCATCAGCGACCAGGCGATCGGCAGGCAGGCGACGGCGCTGATGCCGGCCGCCAGGAACATCCAGATCCGCACGCCGGCCACGAACAGCAGCGCGCCGCCGCCCATCAACACCATCATGGCGGTGCCGAGGTCGGGCTGGACCATCACGAGGCCGACCACGACCAGGATCATCGCGAGCGGCGGCAGGGTGTAGAGGAACTGCCCGGCCTGCTCGCGCCGCAGCCCGTGATAGTAGCGGGCGATCACCATGATGACGGCCACCTTGGCGATTTCCGAGGGCTGGATCTGGATCGGGCCGAGAACCAGCCAGCGCTGGGCGCCCATGCCGATCTTGCCGATCACGTCGACCGCCACCAGCATCAGCACGGACACGATGTAGATCGGCCAAGCGAGCGCCAGCCAGACCTTGGGATGGACCAGCGCGACCACCAGCATCAGCATCAGGGCCGAGCCGTAGCGCACCGCATGGCGCGCCGCCCAGGGTTCGAAGCGCCCTCCGGCCGCCGAGTAGAGCGCCAGCACTCCCACCCCAGCGATCGCCGTCAGCACCAGCACGAGGCCCCAGTTGATGCGCCAGATCTTCTCGGCGAAACCGACCGGTGCCGGCGCGTCGAGCGAGGCGCTGCTGCTGCCCAGGGCGGCGAGGCTCATCGCGACGCCATCTTCCTGAAGCGGTCGGTGCGGCGCGACGGATCGCGCTTCATGGTCTCGACCAGCACGTCGCGGCCGATCGGGCCCGCCGTAGCGCCGCCCGCCTGCCCATGCTCGACGATCACGGCGCAGGCATAGCGCGGATTGTCGACCGGCCCGTAGCAGACGAAGAGCGCATGGTGGCGCAGGTGCCAGGGCAGCGAGGCCTGGGTGATGCCCATCTCGCGCTCGCGCTCGGTGATGCGCTTGACCTGTGCCGTGCCGGTCTTGCCGGCGAAGGTGAACTCGGGCTGCTTGGAGCGCAGCGCATTGGCCGTGCCATGGCCGGTGTTGACCACGTCGGACATGCCCTGCCGGATCACCGCGAGATGCTGCGGGTTCAGGCGCAGCGACGGTGCCGTCGGCTTGGTGCGCGGTGCCGGCGGCACCAGCTCCTCGCGCGGCGTGGCCTTGGCCAGCAGCAGGTTGGGCTGGACCTCGTAGCCGCCGTTGGCGAGGCGCGCGGTCATGATGGCGAGCTGCAGCGGAGTCGCCGTCATGTAGCCTTGGCCGATGCCGAGGTTGAACGTGTCGCCGTGCTGCCAGGCCTTGCCGATCTTCTCCTGCTTCCAGGCGCGGGTCGGCTGGTTGGCGGCGGACTCGCCGGGCAGGCCGAGTTCGCTCACCTTGCCAAAGCCCAGTCGCTGGGCCATGTCGCTCACGCGATCGATGCCGGCGCGGCGGGCCGCCTCGTAGAAGAAGCAGTCGCACGACATGGCGATCGCCTCGGAGACGTTGGTCGAGCCGTGACCGCCCTTCAGCCAGCAATGGAACTTGATCTTGCCCAGCTCGAGGAAACCGGGGCATGGCAGGCGCGTCCACGGGTCGATCACCTTGGCATCGAGGGCGGCCAGCGCGGTCACCATCTTGTAGGTCGAGCCCGGCGGATAGACGCCGGCGATCGCCTTGTTGTGCAGGGGCCTTTGGGGATCGTCGAGCAGGTCACGCCATTCGCCCTGCGTGATGCCGCGGGCGAAGGTCGAGGGATCGAAGCCGGGCGTCGAGACCATGGCGATCACGTCGCCGGTAATGACGTCGAGCACCACCACGGAGCCGCTCTGGTGCTCCTTCATCTTCTCGGCGGCGAAGCGCTGGATGTCGAGATCGATGGTGAGCAGCGCATTGGCGCCGGGCTGACCCTCGGTGCGGTCGAGCTCGCGGACCACGCGACCGACGGCATTCACCTCGACCTGGACGGCGCCGGCGCGGCCGCGCAGGTCGTCCTCGAGCGAGCGCTCGACGCCCTTCTTGCCGAACCGCATGGTCGCGAGCTGCAGCACCGGATCGTCGCGCCCGGCGAGATCCTCGTCGGCGACGCGACCGGTATAGCCCACGATGTGGCTCATCAAGTCGCCTTCGGGATAGTCGCGCGACTGGCCGAGATCGATGAACACGCCGGGAAGGTCAGGCGCGTTGAATTCGAGGCGGGCGACCTCCTCCCAGCCGAGATTCTCGCGCACGACGATGGGCTGCGCGTTGCGGCTGCGGCGCAGCTCGCGCAGCAGGCGGGCCTTCTCGGCGTCGCCCAGGACCAGGATCTGATCGAGACGCTCGACTAGCACGTCGGCGCCGCGGCCGCGGTCCGACGCCGCCATGGCGCGGAAGTTGTTGCGGTTGACCGCCAGCGGCACGCCGCCGCGATCGAAGATCAGTCCCCGCGACGGCGGCAGCAGCCGCATGCTGACGCGGTTCTCCTCGGCCATCGAGGAGAAGCGGTCGGTCTCGACGACCTGGAGCTGGTAGAGGCGGCCGGCCAGCGCGGTCAGCAGAACGGCCTGCGCCCCGCCCAGCAGCAGCGCGCGGCGGGTGAAGAAGCCGCTGCGTTCGCCGTCGCCTTTTCGGAAATGCTTCATGTCGTCGTCTCGCCGGGGCGCGCCGATCCGCGCGACAGCTCGGGCACGTTCAGCGGATCGCGGGCGCGCACGCGGGCGAGCAACGGCGCCAGCAACGGGTAGATCACGATCATTACGACATACTGCAACATCGCGGGCACCGGATCGATGGCCGCCCAGGTCCAAAGGGTCGTGAAGGCCCAGACGAGCGCCACGTAGCCCCAGCACAGGATACAGAAGCCGATCCACTGGAACAGGAACGGAACGCCCACGAGATAGCGGCGGTTGGCGGTGACGGCGGCGCGGACCAGGATGAAGCCCAGTGCACTGATACCGACGGGCGCCCCTGGGCCGCCCAACAGCAGGTCCAGGAGGACGCCCATCACCAGCAGCAACGGCCCCGGCAACCGCTCGGGCGTCGCCAGGCTGAACTGGAAGACCGCCAGGACCGGCAGCAGCGGCAGCGTGTCCGACAGGTACGGAGCCCGCAGCGGCGCCAGGGTCAGCAGCACGAAGAAAAGGAGGACCGTGCCCGGAAGGGCAGCCCTGCCCCAGCGGTCGAGAATGGCGAGGGTGCCGTCGGCGCGCATGTCAGCGGACCCGCACGCCGGCGGGCGGCGCTGCCGGCGCCGGCGCCGCAGGTCCGACCAGGCCGGTCACGCCATAGTCGACGACGCGGACGAATTCGAGCCGCGAGAAGTCGGTGAACGGCCGGACACGCACGGTTCCTTCGCTGGTCTCGACGACCTCGCCGACCGGAATGCCGACCGGGAAGCTGCCGCCATGGCCCGAGGTGATGATCCGGTCCCCGGTCTGCACGCCGGCGATGCTCTGCAGGAGGGCGAGACGCAGCCGGGGCGAATTGTCGCCCGCCAGGATGGCGCGCTCGCGCGTGCGCTCGACCAGGACCGGCAGGCGCGAGTTGACGTCGGTCACGAACAGGACGCGCGAGCTGTTCTCGCCGACCTCGGCGATGCGGCCGGCCAAGCCTTCGCCGGTGACCACCGCCTGGCCCGGTGCGACGCCGACCCGACGGCCGACATTGAGCAGCGCGCCGCGCATGTAGGCGCTGACGCTGTCGCCCACGAGGCGCGCGGTGATGAAGGAGGCCTCGGGTCCCTCGCGGAACCTGGCGAGGCTGCGCAGCCCTTCGTTCTCGTTCTCCAGCCGACGGGCCGCGGTCTGCCAGGCGAGCAGGCGGGCATTCTCCTCGCGTAGCCGGGCATTCTCCTCGCGCAAGGAGGCGAACTCGCGCAGATCGGCGATGGCCCGGTTGGCATAGGCGACCGGCCGGGCAATCGCCTCCAGCACGGGACTCACCATGTCGAGCGCCAGGACGCGGGCATGTTCGACCAGGACGGTATCGGCCTTGCCGACCAGCATGACGCCGAAGGTCACGATCACGAGCAGGCCGAGGGCGAAGCGCTGCACCACCGTGCGCACCTGGCTC
>JAGNNA010000108.1 GCA_017990895.1 Reyranella sp. | reverse complement strand
CCACCACCCTAACCCTCGACAACCTGTTCTACTGCTTCGTCGGCGCGTTCCTCGGCACCATCGTCGGCATCCTGCCGGGACTGGGTCCGCTCACCACCATCGCCATCCTGCTGCCGATCACGTTCAAGATGGACGTGACCTCGGCCATCATCATGCTGTCGGGCATCTATTATGGCGTCGCCTATGGCGGCACCGTGACCTCGGTGCTGATGCGCATTCCGGGCGAGGCCTCGTCGGTCGTCACCTGCCTCGATGGCTACGAGATGGCGCGCAAGGGCCGCGCCGGCGCCGCCCTCGGCATCGCCGGCCTGGGCTCGTTCTTTGCAGGCACCGTCGGCGTGATCGGCATCTCGTTCCTGTCGCCACCGCTCGCCGAGCTGGTCATCAAGTTCGGACCCGCCGAGTACGCCATGCTGATGCTCGCAGGCCTCACCATGGTCACCTACATGTCGAGCGGCTCGCTGCCGCGGGCGCTGCTGATGGCGGCCTTCGGCCTGCTGCTCGGCACGATCGGCAGCGATCCCCTCAACATGACGCCGCGTCTTACCTTCGGCATCCTGGCGCTGGGCGATGGCGTCAATCTCGTGCCGCTGGCAATCGGCCTGTTCGGCCTGTCCGAGGTGCTGTTCATGGCGCGCCAGAAGCCCGACGACATGAAGGTCCTGCCGCCGCCCTCGCACATGCTGGGCTTCATGCCCTCGCGCGAAGAGGCGAGGCGATCCGTCGGCCCCGTCGTGCGCGGCACGTTCATGGGCTTCCTGGTCGGCCTGCTGCCCGGCGGCGGCGCGGTGCTGGCGTCGTTCCTGTCCTACGGCATGGAGCGCAAGCTCTCGAAGAATCCCGAGGAATTCGGCAAGGGCGCCGTCGAGGGACTGGCCGGGCCTGAATCGGCCAACAATGCCGGCACCGCCGGCGCCTTCGTGCCGCTGCTCTGCATGGGCATTCCCGCCAATGCGGTGACGGCGCTGCTGCTCGGCGCCTTCATCATCCACGGCGTCACGCCGGGCCCGACCATCCTGGAGCGCCAGCCCGAGATCTTCTGGGGCGTCGTGGCCAGCATGTATGTCGGCAACATCATGCTGCTGATCCTGAACCTGCCGCTGATCGGCCTGTTCGTGCGCATCCTGGACATCCCGCGCGCCTATCTCACGCCGATGATCCTCGCGGTCTGCCTGATCGGCGTCTATTCGTCGAACGGCAATCCGGCGGACGTGGTGATCGCCGTGATCTTCGGCTTCGTGGGCTACGGACTGCGCCGCCACGGCTTCGACCTCGGCATCGTCATCCTGGCCTATGTGCTCGGCCCCATCTTCGAGCGCTCCGTGCGCCAGTCGCTGGCGATCTCCGATGGCGATCCGATGATCTTCCTGCACAGCTACCTGTCGGCGGGATTCGCGATCGTCGCGGTCGTTCTGCTGATCGCAGGGCTGTGGCCGAAACGGAAGAAGGCGGCCGGTTAGGCCGCCTTCGCTGGGGGCGCGCCACTCCAGTTGCGCGTTCATATTCTTGTCTGTTCTGCGCGGTGCGGGCTCTCGCGCTTGATTACAAGCGCTGCCGCCCGCCCATCCTCACAAGCTAATGCTTGTGCGGATGGGGATGCGTCGGGTCGACCCAGTAGACTTCCTCGACCTTCTCGGCCGGGGTGATGTCGATGTTGATCGCGACCGCCTCGTTGTCGGAGCGTACGAGTACGCATTCCAGCGGCTCGGTGTCCGAGGCGTTGATCTCCTGATGCGGCACATAGGGCGGCACGTAGATGAAGTCGCCGGGACCGGCCTCGGCGACGAACTGGAGCTGGTCGCCCCAGCGCATGCGGGCGCGGCCCTTCACGACGTAGATCACGCTCTCCAGGTGCCCGTGATGGTGGGCGCCGGTCTTGGCGTGGGCATGGATGGTCACCGTGCCGGCCCACAGCTTCTGGGCGCCGACGCGGGCGAAATTGATGGCCGCGGCGCGGTTCATGCCCGGGGTCTGGGCGGTGTTGGTGTCGAGCGATCCGGCGGGGATCACCCGCACGCCGTCATGCTTCCAGTCGGTGGGGCCGGTCATGATGTCTCCGAGCTTTGCGATTTTTCGGGCGGCCATCACTAGAATCCCGCTCCGGAGAGTCAATGGAAAGTCCTGATGGCTTATCGGCGCTGCGGGGAAAAATCCTTCGGCGCCGTTTATCTGTTCCGCGACGGCAGACATCGAAGGACGCTGAGTCCTAGAGTATAGTGAACCCATGAATCGCATCGACGAAACCAAGCCCTTCAAGCCGGTGAACATCGCCGTTCTCACGGTTTCCGATACGCGCACGCTCGAGACCGACAAGTCGGGCGACACGCTGGTCGAGCGCATCGCGCGCGACGGCCATGTCCTGGCCGACCGTGCCATCGTCACCGACGACGTGGAGCTGATCCGCGCGCAGGTGAAGAAGTGGATCGACGATCCGCGCGTCGAGGTCGTGATCACGACCGGCGGCACAGGCGTCACCGGCCGTGACGTCACGCCCGAGGCGGTGGAGGCCCTGTTCGAGAAGAAGATCGAAGGGTTCGGCGAGACCTTCCGCTGGATCAGCTTCCAGAAGATCGGCACTTCGACGATGCAGAGCCGCGCCACCGCGGGCGTCGCCAACGCCACCTACATCTTTGCTCTGCCCGGTTCGACCGGCGCCTGCAAGGACGGCTGGGACGACATCCTGCGCCAGCAGCTCGACATCCGCTTCCGCCCCTGCAACTTCGCCGAGCTGATGCCGCGCCTCAACGAAGGCAAGCTGCCCCGCAGTGGCTGACATCCTCGGCGCCCTGCGCGAGGGCGAGGCTCTGCCGGCGACCGGCACGGCGCACGGTCATGTGCGATTGAAGGACGGGCGGCTCGCGCGGGTCGCCTATGCTTATGAAGACGATCCGACGGCGGCGGCGCGACTGCATCTGCAGGCCGAAGCCTTTCGTCATCTCGCGCCCGCGGGGCGCACGCCGAAGCTCCACGAGGTGATCGAGCCGCGGGCCGGACTGCCCGGTGGCGCCTTGATTGTCGATTTCATCAAGGGCCGGGCGCCGCGCCTGCCGGACGAACTCGACGCGATGTCCGATACGCTGGCGCGTCTCCATTCCCTGCCGTTGCCCGCACCGGGGTCGCCAATCCCGCGGCAAGACAATCCGTTCCGCACGACATTCGATGTCGTGGAGCAGGGGGCTCAGCGCTTTCTCGACAAAGCGGTCACCGAACCCGGTGCGCGTGCCGAGATCGTCGAAGAACTCGAACTCATGCGCGACATGGCGAAGACGTTGGCGCAGCGTCAGCAACCTCTGTCCGTCGCACTTGCCGACACGCATCCCGGCAACTTCATCGTCGATCGCGCCGGCATCGCCTGGTTCGTCGATCTCGAAAAGGTCCATGTCGGCTCGGCGGCGATCGACCTCGCGCATGCGACGCTGCCGACTTCGACCGTCTGGCATCCCGATGTCGGCAAGGTTCTCTCCCCCGCCGAGGTCGCGCACTTCTACGAAACCTATGTCGCGCAGATCGGAGAGACTCGCGCCGCCGAACTGCGTCTGTGGCTACAGCCGATGCGCCGCCTGACCTGGCTGCGCACCACCCTGTTCATGGCGCGCTGGAAGGTGCAGACGGAGGCGCCGCGCGATCCCTCCGATCCATCGCAATGGAGCGACGCCGGCCTGTCGCCCGCGATGAGGGACCATCTGAGGTCGAGGATCGCTCTGTCGTTCGAGCGCGAGACGATCCGCTCGATCCGCGCCGAGTGGCTATAGGGGCTTCACCATGCGCAGCGTCTCGGTCTGAAAACCGCGGCGCTCGTAGAATTCGACGGCGCGGCGATTGTCGGCGAACACGTCGAGGCAGATGAAGCGGTAGCCCTGCGCCCGCGCCCAGCTCTCGGCCTCTTCCATCATCCGGTGCGCGATACCCTGACCCTCGGCCTCCTCGACCAGTGCCAGCAGCGAGACGAACCCGCAGGGCTCGTCGGTCACCCCGTCCTTGAAGGGGCGCATGTGGATGTAGCCGAGGCGCTTGCCATCCGCCGACCACGCGACGAGCGTCTGCGCCGCCGGATCGACGGCAGCGAAGGTCGCTTTCATGTAGCGGTCCTGGAATCCCTCCATGGCGGCCAGGTCGTGCCAGGCGGGGCCGGGCACGCCGGACAGGCGCGGCGAGAGGCTGTGCAGAAAATCGCGGTCTTCAGGGCAGGCGGGGCGTAGCTCGATGGCAGTCATCGCTTCTCTCTAGGGATGGCGCCGCTAGTAGACAATGAACCCCTAGGGACAGTGGCTTGACTCGTTCTCTATTTGTTCTAAGAGTTGCGCCATGAAAGAGCCCAGCCCGCCGCTCTATCCGGACGACCAGATCGCCGAGCCGCAGCATAACGGGCGGGGCGCGCTCAGCAATGCGTCGAGCCGCTACGACGATGAAAAGCGCATTCGCACAAACGACGGCTGGGACATCGAGGACGAGCTGCCGCCGCTGCGCACGACGCTGACGAAGGATGCCACCCGTACCATCATCGCACGCAACAGCTCGCCCGACATTCCCTTCGACCGCTCGATCAATCCCTATCGCGGCTGCGAGCATGGCTGCATCTACTGCTTCGCCCGGCCGACCCATGCCTATCTCGGCCTGTCGCCCGGCCTCGATTTCGAGACCAGGATCCTGTTCAAGCCCGAGGCGGCGGCGCTGCTGACGGCCGAACTCGCCTCGCCGAAATATCGCTGCGATGTGGTGGCGATGGGCACCAACACCGATCCCTACCAGCCGGTCGAACGCGACCTCAAGATCACGCGGCAGATCCTGCGCGTGCTCAGCGACTTCAACAATCCCGTCGGCATCGTCACCAAGAACCACCTGATCACGCGCGACATAGACATCCTGGGCGACATGGCCAAACGCAACCTGGCCGAGGTGTTCCTGTCGGTGACTACGCTCGACAAGGACCTGGCCCGCACGATGGAGCCGCGCGCCTCGGCGCCCCATCGGCGGCTGGACGCGATCCGCGAACTCGCGGCCGCGGGCATTCCGGTGGGCGTGATGACGGCGCCGATGATCCCCGGGCTCAACGATCACGAGATGGAAGCGATCCTCGATGCGGCGGCGGCGGCCGGCGCGACGCGCGCGGGATACACCGCGCTCCGCCTGCCGCTCGAGATCAAGGACCTGTTTGAGGAATGGCTGCGCGCCAACCGGCCCGACCGCGCCGATCGCGTGCTGTCGCTGATCCGCCAGATCCGCGGCGGCGAGCTCTACAAGGCCGAGTTCGGTACGCGCATGAAGGGCGAGGGCCCGATCGCGCAGCTCCTGAGCAAGCGGTTCGCCGCCGCGGTGAAACGCCTCGACCTCAATCGTGTGCGCTATCGCCTCGACACGATGCGCTTCGCCGTTCCCGCCGCCGCCCGCGCCGCCCTGGTCGATGCCAGGCGCGACGCCCGGCAGATGAGACTGTTTTAGAGGCGTGAAGTCATGGCCGACGATCTGATCCTGTTTACCCATCCGCAGTCGCGTGGCGCGATGATCCACTGGATGCTGGAGGAGATCGGCTGTCCCTACCGGCTCGAGGTGAAGCAATTCGGGCCCGACATGAAGTCGCCCGAGTATCTCGCCATCAATCCGATGGGCAAGGTGCCGGCGCTCCGCCACGGCAACACGGTCGTCACGGAGAGCGCCGCCATTCTCTGCTACCTCGCAGACCTGTTTCCCGAGGCGAAGCTCGCGCCGCCGCCCGCCGAGCGCGGCGCCTACTACCGCTGGCTGTTCTTCACCGCCGGCTGCTGCGAGCCGGCCCTTGCCGACAAGGCCGCCGGCTGGAGTCCCGATACGCCCAAGCTGCAGGTGATGTTCGGCTACGGCTCCTATGACCGCACCCTGGAGACCGTGGCCCAAGCGGTTGCGGAGCGCCCGACCATCGCCGCCGACCATTTCACCGCGGCCGATCTCTACCTGGCGTCGTTCCTGCACTGGGGCATGATGTTCGGCGGCATCGAGAAGCGGCCGGTGTTCGAGGCCTATGTCGCGCGCCATGTCGCACGGCCGGCGGCGCTGCGGGCACAGGAACAGGGGGCGAAGCTCATGGCCTCTTTGGCCCCGTCGAGCTGACGGGGCGCGCGCCGGTCAGGTCGCGAGGAGCAGCGTTCGCACCAGAGGCAGGGTGACGAATGCCAGCACCGTGTCGACCATGATCACGAAGGCGAGCGTCTCCTCGTCGAGCTTGAACTTGCCGGCGATGATGAAGGACAGGAGCTGGCTCGGCATCGCCGCTTCGAGGATGGCGGCGTTGGCGTAGACGCCCGAGAGGCCGAGCGGACCCACGGCGCCGGACACGACCAGCGGCGCGAAGGCGAGCTTGATGGCGGCGACCGGAAGTGCCAGCGCCATCAGCTTCGTGGCCGAGAAGCGCAGCGCCATGCCGAGCGACAGCATCATGATGCCGCTGACCGCCACGGCGAGGATCGAGGCGGCATCCATGACCATGGCCGGGCACGGGACGCCCGAGAGCTTCCACAGGATGGCGACGACCAGCGCCCAGATCGGCGGCAGCTTCAGCGCTTCCAGTACGGTGCGGCGGAAGGTGATCGGCTCCTGGCTGCCATAGGCGATGGCGATCATGGCGCCGAGCGTCAGGTTGAGCGACGACTTGGTGACCTCGAACAGGACCGAGACTTCGGAGACCTGGTCGGCCTGGCCGGGAAACACGCCGAGCAGCACCGGCAGGCCGAGATAGGTGACGTTGCCGAACGCCGCACCCAGCATCATCGCGCCTTTGGTCGGGCCGGGGATCGGCAGGAAGTGGAACACCAGGAAACCCACGGCTAGGCAGGACAGCGTGCCGATGGCGGCCAAAGCGGGGATTTCGAGGAACAGGCGGCTGATCGTGCCGTCCATGACCGTGCGGAACACCAGGGCCGGCAGGAAGACGTAGAGGACCAGTTTGTTCATCGACTGGCGCGTCTGCTCCATGCCGGGAATGAAGTGGCGGAGCAGGGCGCCCAGCAGGGCGATGGCGGCCAGGGGCAGGAACGCAGCGATCATCGAAGCGGGAGACTAGTCGAGGAACGCGACCCGGGGCCAGAGTTCGCGCTAGCGCTTGGCCTCGACACGGTCATCGTATTCGTGGCGCCGCGTGCGGCCGTAGGGCGTGGGGCGGCAACGCAGATTCAGGAGATCGTCGGTGCCGAGCGGCGCGATGACGGTGAGCGTGTCGTCGGCTTCGAGGCGCACGCCGATGCCTGTCACGGTCTCCAGCCAATGGATCATCGAGTCGGCGGTGTCCCGGTGCGGCGGCACGTCCTTCCAGACGTGCATGCGCGCCTGGTTGCGCACCTGCCAGGGCAGGCCGGGCAGCAGCCCGTCAAGGCGTCGCTCGAACGCCGTCTCGCTCTCCCGCGAGACGTCGCCGGCGTCGAAATAGATGACATCGATATCCACAGGCAGCCGCGCCGGCACGATGCCGTGCAGATGGTCCCACACGCGATTGCGCACGAATCCCGCGGCAATGCACCAGTCCGGCAACGCCAACTCGCGCACCGCACGAAGCTGTTCCATCGCGATAGCGTCTTCTGCGATGATGCGGGCGATGAGGAACATGGCTCAGTCTAGCCGGCCTCGATGGGGATAATGCCAAGCTTTCGATTCGAACTGCGTTGCGAGGGGCGGGTTGCCGGCATTGACGAGGCCGGGCGCGGCCCGCTGGCCGGGCCGGTGTATGCGGCGGCGGCGGTCATCGACAGGAAACGGGCGGCACGCAAGTTGCTGCGCATGATCGACGATTCCAAGAAGCTCACGCTCGAGCAGCGCGAGGAGGCCTATGAGGCCATGATCGCCTCGGGCGTCGTGCAGTTCGCCGTCGCCGAGGCGAGCGTCGAGGAGATCGACCGGGTCAACATCCTGCAGGCCACATATCTTGCCATGCGCCGCGCCGTGCAGGCGCTGGCCGAACAGCCCGAGGTCGTGCTGATCGACGGAAATCGCGTGCCACCGCAACTGGGCTGTCGCGCCGAGACCATCGTCGGCGGCGATGCGCATTCCTATTCGATCGCCGCCGCCTCGATCTTCGCCAAGGTCACGCGCGACCGCTACATGCACGCGCTCGCGCGGGCCTATCCCGGCTATGGCTGGGAGACCAATCGCGGTTACGGCAGCCAGCAGCATCTCGAGGCGCTGTCGCTGCTGGGCCCCACCCCGCACCACAGGCGCAGCTTCGCGCCCGTCACGCGACTGGTCTGAGCGCTGGTGCGTGCCATGGGCCTCGGCTCGATCCGCAACCTCGACTACGTGGTCCTGCTCTGCGACGACCTCGCGCGCGCGCGGCAGTTCTATCTCGACGTGATGAAGTTCCGCCTGGAACGCGAGACGCCGCGCTGGGTGAGCTTCCATGTCGGCTCGGGCCTGCTCTGCCTGCGGCCGCGCATACTCGATGGCGTCTTCCAGGACGGGCCGGGCGCGCCTCCGGGCTCGGCCTCGGTGCAGCTCGCCTTCAGGGTCGCCCCGCCCGAGATCGACGAGATCCAGGCCGAGCTGGCCGCCGCCGGCGTCGATCTCTTGGGCCCGCCGCGCGACATCCCGGCCTGGGGCCATCGCGCGCTCTTCTTCCGCGATCCCGACGGCAACGTCATCGAAATCTACGCCGAAGTCTGACGGCAGGAGAATCAACGTGCTCAAGCTCTACTACACCGCCAGCACCTGCTCGCTCGCCACGCACATCGTGCTGGAGGAGGTCGGCGCCGACTATTCGACGGTGCGCATCGACTTCGCCACGGAGCAGCAGAAGTCGGCCGAGTATCTGAAGATCAATCCCAAGGCCCGCGTGCCGGCGCTGGTGACCGACGAGGGCATCATCACCGAGACGCCGGCGATGCTGGTCTATGTCGCGCAGCGCTTCCCGCAGGCACGGCTCGCGCCGATGGACGATCCGTTCTTCTTCGCGCAGATCCAGTCGTTCAATTCGTTTCTCTGCTCGCACGTGCACGTGGCGCACGCCCACCGCATGCGCGGCCATCGCTGGGTCGATGCCGACGACGCGCATTCGATCGCCGCCATGCAGCGCAAGGTGCCGGAGGCCGTGGGCGCCGGCTTCGAGCTGATCGAGCGCGAGATGCTGAAGGGCCCGTGGGTGATGGGCGACCAGTACACGATCTGCGATCCCTATCTCTTCACGCTCGCGCAGTGGCTGGAGAAGGACGGCGTCGATCTCGCCCGCATTCCCCGCGTGGTCGATCACCGCCGCCGCATGTCGGAGCGGCCGGGCGTGAAGAAGGCGCTCGCCGAGGAAACCGCGTGAGCGTAGGAGTTCGCATCATGTACAGACTTGTTATGTCGCTGATGCTCATGTTGGGCCTCACGCTTGCCGGTACAGCGCCGGCCTTCGCTCAGGCGCCGGCTCAGCCGTCGCCTTCTGCACGCGAAGCGATCGAGAAGGGCCGGGAGTCTGCAGCGGAGCGGGCCCGCGCGATGGGCCCCGAACTCAAGGCTCTGCGGGACGAGATGAAGGCGCAGGTCGGTGAGATGCGGGCGCTGGTCGACAAGAAGATCGACGAAGCTGGCCACAAGGCGATGAGCTACGCGATCTGGGCCGCCGTGGGCTTCTTTGCGCTGATGGTGCTGGCCTCGGTGCTGGGCGGCGTGATCGTGGCGCTACTGTTCCGGCGCAACCGCGCCTAGCCCGCCAGCACCAGGTCGCTGGCCTTCTCGGCGACCGCCGTCACGGCGGCATTGCACATCGCAGCGGGCAGGCCGGGCAGGACCGAGGCGTCGATGACGCGCAGTCCGGCGACGCCCTTCACGCGCAGGGTCTCGTCGACGACGGCGCCGATGCGGCAGGTGCCGACGGGATGGTGGAACGAATCCGTCGCCCGGCGGATGAAATCGGTGCGGCCGGCTTCGCTGGTCCAGGCCGGTCCAGGATAGACCTCCTTCGCCCGCCAGTCGTCGAAGGCATTCGCCGCGCCGATCTCGCGCGCGATCTCGACGCCCCTTGCCAGCACCGCGAGATCGTCAGGGTCGCCCAGATAGTTCGGATCGATGATCGCCGGCGCCCGCAGATCGCTCGAGGCCAGCCTGATGCTGCCACGGCTGCGCGGCTGCAGGTGGCAGGGCACCAGGACATAGGCCGGCGCGGGAAGCGGCCCGACGGTTGGCCGCACGAACGGCACAGACAGGCACATGACGAGAATGTCGGGGCTCTCGCCGGCCGTCGCGTGCGGCACGTAGAGGAGCGAGTCGCAGTGATTGTAGTGCGAGGCCGGAACTGCGCGGCGCGCCTGGTAGGCCACGCCGGCCAGCAGCGGGTGGTCTTCCAGATGGCGGCCGACATCGGGCAGGTCGGCGGCGCTCGCGATCCCCAGCGCGCGCAGCTCGTCGGCCGGGCCGATGCCCGACAGCATCAGCAGGCGCGGCGAATCGATCGCCCCGGCGCAGAGCAGGACGTCGCCCGTGGGCCGCACGACCCTGCCGGCCAGACGCACGCCGAGGCACCGGCCACGCTCGATCTCGAGCCCGAGCACTTCGGTGCCGGCGAGCAGGTCGACCGGTGACTCGCCGTCGATGCTCTCCAGACTGTCGAGATAGGCGGTGGCGGCATCGTCGCGCCGGTGGCCCTTGATGCTGAGCTGGTTCCAGCCGACGCCGGTCGTCACTTCGCCGCCGAGGTCGGGCGTCACCGGGAAGCCCGCTTGCTGCGCCGCCGCCATGAAGGCCTCGGCGACCGGCGTGCGATCCGTGACGTCGGCCAGCGACAGGACATGCAGCGGCCCGTCGCCGCCGCGCCAGGCATTGGCGCCGCCCGAGAAGGTCTCGGCGCGCCTGAAGTAGGGAAGCAGGTCGGCGTGCCGCCAGCCCGCCGGCCATCGGTCGTAGGCCGCCGGATGGCCGCGCTGGTAGGCCAGCGCATTGATGATGCTCGATCCGCCGACCGCCTTGCCGCGCGGACAGGTGATCGCGCGGCAGCCGAGCCCCGGCTGCGGCGTCGTCACGTAGCGCCAGTCCAGCGCGCTCTCCTGCAGGGTCGGCCAGGCCGGAGGAGTGGAGACGGCCGGAAGATCGGCCCGCCCGCCCGCTTCGATCACGAGGATGCGCCGTCCGGCTCGCCCGAGCCGATGCGCCAGCACGCAGCCCGCCGATCCCGCGCCCACAATTACATGGTCATAGGTCGCGCGGAGTTGCTCGGCCGACGTCAGGGTGCGCACGCCGCTGGCTGCCTTCGCGGGAGATGAGAGCCCTGAGAGCGCAATGCCGCCCGCCATGGCGGCGCCCATCGCCGCGCGGCGCTTGAGCCCGCCCTTGCCGTCATTGTCGTTCAGCGATCGTATCCCGCTCATGCCTGCTCGAAGCACCCCCAGCTATGGGGGGTCAGTATGAAGCTCCCGACTCGATATGGTATGTAAGTAATTGATTCAATTGATTTCTTGACCGGCGTTCGCTGTGGACTCATCTTCCACCGATGCCTGTGGATAAACTTGATCGCGTGCTCGTCGGCGATTGCATCGAATTGATGCGGGGCCTGCCCGAAGCTTCCGTCGACATGGTCTTCGCCGACCCGCCCTACAATCTCCAGCTGGGCGGCGACCTGCTGAGGCCCGACAACAGCAAGGTCGACGCGGTCGACGACGACTGGGACAAGTTCGGAGAGTCCTCCGATTCCGCCGGGACGAGCTTCGCGCTCTACGACAAGTTCACCAACGCCTGGCTGAAGGCGGCGCGGCGGGCGCTGAAGCCCGGCGGCACGCTGTGGGTGATCGGCAGCTACCACAACATCTTCCGCATCGGTACCGCCCTGCAGGACCAGGGCTTCTGGCTGCTGAACGACATCGTCTGGCGCAAGTCGAACCCGATGCCGAACTTTCGCGGCAAGCGGTTCACCAACGCCCACGAGACGCTGATCTGGGCGGCGCGTGATCGCGCCAACAAGAAGTACACCTTCAACTACGATTCGATGAAGGAGCTGAACGAGGGCACCCAGATGCGATCCGACTGGCTGCTGCCGCTCTGCACCGGCGGCGAGAGGCTGAAGGGCGAAGACGGCAAGAAGGCCCATCCGACGCAGAAGCCCGAGGCGCTGCTGTTCCGCTGCATCATGGCAGCATCCAATCCGGGTGACGTCATCCTCGACCCGTTCTTCGGCACTGGCACGACCGGCGCCGTGGCCCGCCGCCTCGGCCGGCGCTTCATCGGCCTCGAACGGGATCCCGACTATGCCGCCATCGCGCGCAAGCGCATCGCCGAGATCACGCCGCTGGCGCCTGAGGACGTGACGCCCAAGCCCAGCAAGCGCGCCGAGCCGCGCATTCCGTTCGGCGTGCTGATCGAGTCGGGCCTGCTGCAGCCGGGCGCCGTGCTGAGCGATCCCAGCGGCCGCCTGCATGCGCGGGTGCGGGCCGACGGCTCGCTGTCGGCCGCCAATGCGCTGGGCGAGCATCGCGGCTCGATCCACAAGGTGGGCGCGGCGGTGCAGGGCGCCCCGGCCTGCAACGGCTGGACCTTCTGGCATGTCGATGTCGCGGGGGCGCGGCGCCCCATCGATCATCTCCGTCAGCAGGTAAGGGCCGGGCTTTAGGGTCGTACCCGTCGTCTCGACCGAAGCGCCGAAGGTGCGGAGTGGAGAGACTTTTTTCTACGACTAGCCGGCTTTTGGTGGAGAGAAGGCCCCTCCGCTTCGCCTCGCTACGCTCGGCTCCGGTCGAGGCGACGGGCTTTCCTCTGATTTGTCCCTAACTCTTCACCGCGTGTTCGATCACCTTGCGCATGACCGTGGGCAGGGCGCGTTCGTCCAGTTGGTCGAGCGCCGCCCAGCTCGTGCCGGGTGCCAGGGCGGCGAGGCGGCCCGTCGTCGCCATGGCGCGGGCGATCGTGAGTTCCAGATGGAAGTGCGTGAAGGTGTGACGCACTAATCCGTCCATCACCGTCCAGCGCGCCGGGACGGGAGCTTCGGCGAGCGCCGGCGCTTCGACGAACGGACCCTCGCGCCAGGCGCTCGACGGCACCTCGTCCATGCCGCCTAGCAGCCCCTTCGCCGGCCGTTTGCGCAACAGCACGGCGCCATCCTTGCGCAGCAGCACGAAGGCGAGGCCGCGGCGGGTCGGCTTCTCGGCCTTGGGCGCGCGCCGCGGCAGTTCCTCGGCGATGCCCTGCCGGCGGCCCTTGCAGCCCTGCATCAGCGGACAGATGACGCAGCGCGGGTTGCGCGGGATGCAGACGGTGGCGCCGAGATCCATCATCGCTTGGGCGTAGTCGCCGGCACGCTGCTGCGGCACCAGCCGCGCGGCGCGGACTTGGATGTCGGGCTTGGCATCGGGCAGCGGCGTCTCGATGGCGTAGAGGCGGGCGATCACCCGCTCGACGTTGCCGTCGACCGCCGAGGCTGGAAGGTCGAACGCGATGGCCTGGATCGCGGCCGCCGTGTAGCGGCCGATGCCGGGCAGGGCGAGCAGGCTCGCCTCGTCTTCTGGAAAGCGGCCGCCATGGCCGTTGGCGACGGCCTGGGCGCAGGCATGCAGGTTGCGGGCGCGGGCGTAGTAGCCGAGGCCGGCCCACGCCGAGAGAACCTCGTCGAGCGGCGCGGCGGCCAGCGCCTCGACGGTGGGCCAGCGTTCGACGAAGCGGCGGAAATACTCGCCCACCGTGGCGACGGTAGTCTGCTGCAGCATGATCTCCGACAGCCAGACACGGTAAGGCGCCGTGCGTTCCCCCGGGGCTGCGCGCCAGGGGAGGGTGCGACGATGTCGATCATACCAGGCGAGGAGTCGGTCGGCGTGGGTCATGGTCAGTCGAGAGGGCGTGGCCTACCATACGGGGCGGAGTTTGGAAGGGTCCATGCGCGAAAACGGCTTCCGTGCGATCGGCGGTCTGGCCC
>JAGNNA010000107.1 GCA_017990895.1 Reyranella sp. | reverse complement strand
GATCAACCCGGTGATGGTCGGCAGCGGCAGCTCGCGCGCCTCGTCGAGCTTCACCCAGCGGATGTCGCCCATCTCACTCGAATGTCGGATCTCGCCCGTCGCGTCTTCGGCGCGCGCCATGAAGAAGCGGGCATTGAATCGGCGCGGCCGGCCGGGCGGCGTCACCGCGCGCGCGATCAGGTCGAGACAGTCGAGCGCCGGCGCCATGCCCTGGTCGAGGAAGCCCTTCCAGTGCTCGCCGTAGTCTTTCCTGGGCGCGCCGCCCTCGAGAGGCTTGCCCAGCATCAGGCCGCTCTCCTCGAAGGTCTCGCGCACCGCGGCAACCGCCAGCGCCCGCGCGCGCTGCGCCGAGGCCGCGCGCATCAGGCGCTCGTTGACGAAGGGATCGAGCGAGGTCGCGACCGGAACCCGCGCATCGTCGGGATCGACCTTGCCGCCCGGAAAGACGTAGCGGTTGGGCATGAAGGCATGGGCGGCGGCGCGGCAGCCCATCAGCACTTCGGGCGTACTGCCCTGCATGCGCACCAGGATCAGCGTCGCGGCATCGCGTGGCCGAATGTACGGGTAGACCTTGTCGATCTGCTCGACCGGCCGCTCGCTGCCGGGCTTCAGGGGGACTTTGGGGGCTTCGTCGTAGCCTTTGTCGGTGCCGCGGACCACGGCGCCTTCGGGAATGCCTCTTTTGCTCATGTCCCTGAAGTTAAATGGTCATTCACCCCAATGCGAGCGGCATTTGAGCGGCTCATTGGAGCGCGCCACTCCAGTGGCGCTCATGATTGCGCCACTGGAGTGGCGCGCTCCAATGACTAAAAGCTCCAATCGACCGGCGTGTCGGGGCGGAAGACGGTGATGTCTTTTCCGCCACCCGGCACGGCCACGACGTCGGGGATGTCGAGCGGCCTAGCGTGCAGGGTCACGCGCTCCTCATTCGCCGGCAAGCCGTAGAAGCGCGGGCCGTTCAGCGACGCAAAACCTTCGAGATGGGCCAGCGCGCCCTCTTCGGCGAAGACCTGGGTGTAAACCTGCATCGCGACGGGCGCATTGAACACGCCGGCGCAACCGCAGGCGCATTCCTTGGTATCCGTCGTATGCGGCGCGGTGTCGGTGCCCAGGAAGAATTGCGTGCCGCCTGAAGTGGCAGCCCTCCGCAGAGCGAGACGATGCTCCTCGCGCTTGGCGATCGGCAGGCAATAGAAGTGCGGACGGATGCCGCCCTTGAAGATCGCATTGCGGTTGTAGCTCAAGTGATGCGGCGTGATGGTACCGCCCATCCGCCCCGGATTGGCCTCGACGAACGCCACGCCCTCCTTGGTCGTGATGTGCTCCAGCACGATCTTCAGTCCGGCGTGGCGCTTCAGGAGCGGCGCCAGCACCTTGTCCAGAAACACCGCCTCGCGGTCGAAGATGTCGACCTCGGGATCGGTCACCTCGCCATGGACCAGCAGCGGCATGCCGGCCTTCTCCATGGCCTCCAGCCCTTTCGCGACGTGGTCCATCGAGGTCACGCCATGGGCCGAATTCGTCGTGGCATGGGCCGGATAGAGCTTCGCAGCGACCCACACGCCCTCTTCCTTGCCGCGCGTCAGCTCGGCCGGATCGGCGCCGTCGGTCAGGTAGCAGGTCATCAGCGGCTCGAACTTCAGCGCCGCCGGCACCGCGGCGCGGATGCGCTCGCGATAGGCGCTGGCCTCGGCGACCTTCGTCACCGGCGGCACCAGGTTCGGCATGATGATGGCGCGGGCGAACTGGCGGGCAGTGTGCACGGCGCAGGCCGCGAGCATCGCGCCGTCGCGCAGGTGGACGTGCCAGTCGTCGGGACGGCGGAGAGTGATGGTCGAGGGGGTCGGATTTGCGGAGGCCATGATGCGCTTTCTACGCTTGCTCCCGGACGGGCTCCAATGTTGATTGCGGGCATGAACGACCTGAACGACGCCGTCGCCTTCGCCCTGGCCGCCCAGTCCAACTGGCCCGCCAGCATGTACATGCCCGACGGGCAGTTCGTGATGACCTACGATTCGGGCGAGAAGGCCCCCGACAACGAGGTGCTGGGGCCGGTGACGCCGCGCGGCGGGCCGTCGGGCCTGGTCTATCGCGGCGGCGAGAAGATCGCCGAATGGGGCGACGTCGACCGCGCCGACATGACCTTCAGCGTGGCCAAGAGCTACCTCGCTTTGCTCGCGGGGCTGGCGCTGGGCGACGGGCTGATCAGGAGCCTCGACGACAAGGTCGCCGACTATGCGCTCGATGACGGCTTCACCAGCGAGCAGAACCGCAACATCACCTGGCGCCACCTGCTGACCCAGACCAGCGAATGGTCGGGCACCGTCTTCGGCAAGGAGGACCGCATCGACCATAATCGCGTGGTCGGGGTCGCCGTCGCCGACGCACCCAAGGGCACGCGCCGGGCGATGAAGAAGCCGGGCACCTTCTACGAATACAACGACGTCCGCGTGAACCGGCTGTCGCGCTCGCTGCTGCAGGTCTTCAAGGAGCCCCTGCCGCAGGTCCTGAAGCAGCGCATCATGGATCCGATCGGCGGCTCGCAGGGCTGGAAGTGGGACGGCTACCGCAATTCCTTCGACACGATCGACGGCAAGCCGATGCTGTCGGTGCCGGGCGGCGGCCACTGGGGCGGCGGCATCGTCATCTCGGCGCGCGACCTCTCGCTGATGGGACGGCTGGTGGCGCAGGGCGGCGTCTGGGACGGCCAGCGGATCCTGCCCGAGGGCTGGACGCAGGAGTTGGTGAAGCCCTGCCCGGTCGCCCCCTTCTACGGTCTGATGTGGTGGCTCAACACCGGCCGCAAGCAGTTCGCGGCCGCATCCGAGAGCAGCTACTTCGCGCTGGGCTGGGGCAGCCACATCGTCTGGATCGATCCCGAGAACGACCTCGTCACCGTGCTGCGCTGGATCGACCGCAAGAAGGCGCCGGAATTCGTCGAACGTCTGCTGGGTGCGATCAGGAAATGAGTCTCGACTTCTCCGCCGTCCCGCGCCTGCCGGACGGCCGCACCGCCGCCGAACACATCGAAGACGTCGCCAGCCACTCGCAGGTCGTGCGCGTGCCGATGGGAAATGGCGGCATGATGATGTGGCACGTGTTCGGCGCCGCCGCCCACAAGCCGATCCTGCTGCTGTTCCATGGCGGCTCGGGCTCGTGGATCCACTGGATCCGCAACGTGCTGCCGCTCTCCGAGCATTTCAGCGTCTATGCCGCCGACCTGCCGGGCCTCGGCGACAGCGACCCGCCGGACGACGTGAACGACATCTGGTCGGTGACGCATTGCGTCGAGGCGGCGATGAAGGAACTGCTGCCGAAGGACAGGTCCTTCGCCATCGCCGGCTTCTCCTTCGGCGGCATGGTCTCGGGCCACATCGCTACGCTCTTCCCGGACCGGATCGAGCGCATCGCACTAGTCGGCGCCGGCGGCCTCAAGGCCACGCGCAAGCCCGGCCCGAAGCTGCACAAGCTTCTGGCCGAGATGCCGCCCGAGACGCTGGTCGCCGAGGCGCGGCGCAATCTCGAAATCCTGATGCTGCACGACCCCAAGAGCGTCGACGGCATCGCGATCCACATGCAGATCCTGAACACCACGCGCGCCAGGACGCGCAGCCGCATCATGGGCCAGGCCTTCAAGCTCAGCGAGGTGCTGCCGCGGGTGAAGACGCCGCTCACCGGCATCTGGGGCGAGTTCGATTCGACGACCTATCCGCACATCCAGGAACGCATCGACCTCTTCCGCGCCCTGCAGCCCGACTTCGAGATGAACGTCATCCCGGGCGCGGGGCACTGGGTGGCGTATGAGGCGGCGGCCGCGTTTAATGCGAAGCTGATCGAGGTGTTGAAGCGTTAAGCGAAAGGTCCCTCGCTTACGCTCGGGATGACAATGGTGTTGGCACGGGCGCACTGCGTCAGCCCACCCCCATTGTCATCCCGAGCGCAGCGAGGGACCCTTGATTCGCAGGCCTGTCCGTCACCCCATCACGAGGCGCGGGAGGCCCAGCGCGATGTCGGGGAAGGCCATCAGCAGCAGGATCAGGGCGAGCATCGCGGCCACGAATGGCAGGGCGCCGCGGATCACGTCGGCGATGGCGCCGCCCGTGCGCAGGCTCTGCACGACATAGAGGTTGAGGCCGACCGGCGGCGTCACCAGCGCCGCCTCGATCAGGATGGTGAGCACGATGCCCCACCAGATCGGATCCCAGCCCAGGCCGACCACGATCGGGAACACGAACGGGGTCGTCAGGATCATCATGGAGATCGTCTCCATGAAGCAGCCGAGGATCAGATAGAAGACGACCAGCAGCAGCATGGTGCCGATCTTGCCGAGGCCCAGCGCCTCGATCGCCTTGGCCACGCCGTCGGTGACGCCGATGTTGGCCAGCACGAAGTTCAGGAACTGTGCGGCGATGATGATCAGCATGATCATCGCCGTCGTCCGCATCGTGCCCTCGAACACCGCCTTCATCATCGGCCAGGAGAGCGCGCGCTCCCAGGCGGCCAGCACCAGTGCCGCGAAGACGCCCATCGACGCCGCTTCGGTGGGCGTGGCCCAGCCGGCATAGATCGAGCCGACGACGACGCCGAAGATGAACAGCGGCGCCACCAGGTCCTTCAGGCTGCCGAGCCGCTCGCGCCAGCTGCTCTCCACCCGCGTGCCGCCCTTGGCCGGCCAGATCAGGCAGTAGAGCAGGATGATGGCCATGAATAAGCTGGTGAGCAGCAGGCCGGGGATCATGCCCGCGAGGTAGAGCCGCGGCACCGAGGTCTGGGTCAGCAGCCCGTAGAGGATGAAGTTGATCGACGGCGGGATGAGGATGCCGAGCGTGCCGCCGGCCGCCAGCGTGCCGAGGAACAGCGGCTCGTCATAGCGGCGGATCTTGACCTGCGGCAGGGCCACGACGCCGACCGTGGCGGCGGTGGCGACGCTCGATCCCGAGGTCGCGGCGAACATCGCGCAGGTGCCGATGTTGGCGTGCATCAGCCCGCCCGGCAGCCAGGAGAGCCAGGTCGCGATCGCGGCATAGACGCGATGGGCGATGCCCGAGCGCAGCAGGATCTCGCCCAGCATCACGAACATCGGGATGGCGATCAGGATGTATTCGGAACTGGCGTTCCACACGATGTCGCCCATCGCGAGGTAGAGCGGGATCGAGGAGAAGAACTGGTTGAGCGCCAGGCCCAGCACACCCATGACGGCGGCGACCGGGACGCTGACCGCCAGCAGGGCGACGAGGAGAAGGAGTGCGGTGCCCAGCATGTCTACCTCCCGGCGCCCGGGTTGGTGCCGATCCCCAGCGAGCCCAACTCGCCCTTCACTTCCTCGTCCTGCGACGGGACGCCGATCGTCGCCGCGACGGTGCCGACGTCGCCACGCAGCAGGGCGAGCAGGCTGCGCAGGAAGGCGAGCACGGTGACGGCGAGGAACAGGACGAAGCCCGCGAACCACGGCGCCTGCGGCCAGGCCAGCGGAATGCGCAGCGGCGTGTTGGAGCGGTTCCCGCCGGACAGGTTGTCGAGGAAGATCTCGCCGGCGCGGTCGACGATGGCCAGGACGAGGATCGCGAGGCCCAGGATCGCGAGCAGGTCGAACACGGCCCGCATCCGCGGCCCGAGCTGACCGTAGAGCACGTCGATGCGGACATGGCCGCGTGTCACCATCACATGCGCCAGCGACCACGAGGTGCCGACCGCGAAGAGATAGGCCGCGATCTCATCGGAGCCGGAGAAGGCGAAGGCGAGCAGCTTGCGGCTGATCACCTCGACCGTGACGACGACCGCCGCCAGCAGGATCATGGCGCCGCCGGCCCACGCTCCCCAGAGGGCGGCGACCGACGCGCCGCGCCACAGACGTTCCATGGATCCCCTCCCCCGAAGGGCCGCCGTCAGGCGAAGCTCAGTTCGCCTTGGCCACGAGGCCGTAGCGCTTGCCGACCATCTCGGTCCACTTGGCCGCGCAGTCCGCGCCGCAGCGCTTGGCCCATTCGGGCAGCACCACGTCGTTCAGCGCCTTCTTCACCAGGGCGCGGTCGGCGTCCGTCGGCATCACCAGCTTCAGCTTGGCCGGCGGGCCGACCGAGCACGGGCCGTTGCCGGTGTCGCAGGCGATGCCTTCCTTGGTGTCGGACTCGACGCTGGCCCAGGCGGCCTCTTCGAGCTTCTTGAACTGCGCCGTCATGAATTCCTGGGTCGGCTTGGAGAGCTTGTTCCAGCTGTTCAGGTTCACCGAGACGAAGCCCGCGGTGTAGCCCAGCGACACGTCGACGACGGTCTTCACCACTTCCGGCCACTTGGCCTGGTAGCCCGGCAGCGTGCCGGTGATGCCGCAGTCGACGACGCCCTTCTCCAGCGCCGGCACGACCTCGCCGAACGGGATGGTGACCGCCGCGCCGCCCAGCGCCTTGACCAGGTCGGACTGCGAGACGCCCTGCACCCTCACCTTCTTGCCCTTGATGTCGGCCAGGCTGGAGATCTCGTCGCGGCAGAAGAACACCTGCTGCGGGAAGGCGAAGGTCGACACGATCATCGAGCCGAACTTGTCGCGCATCACCTTCTGCATCTCGGGCATCCAGAGATTCAGGATCTCGCGCTGCTGGGCGACGCTCGCGGCGACGCCCGACAGGTCCGAGCCCTCGAAGATCGCGGCGCCGTCGTCGACGTAGATCGGCAGCGCATGCGCCACGTCGTAGACGCCGGTCTTCAGCAGCCGCAGCACCTCGGTGCCCTTGAGGTTGAGCTCGGTGATCGACTTGATGTTGCCGGTCAGCTTGCCGCCCGAGGCCGCGCCGAGCTGCTCGCTCCAGAACGGCTGTTCGACCTTCTTGTTGATGTTGAGGAAGTTCCACGTGCCGATCACGTTGAACTTCTTGGTATCGAGCTGCGCCGGTGCGGCTGTCTGGGCGGAGGCGATGCCCGTGCCGCCGACGACCAAAGCCGCCGCCATTCCGAGAAGTGCGGTGAATTTCATCTGTGACTCCCTGGTTCCACGCCGTTGACCCCGCGCGGTTGCCGCGACTGTCGTTCAATTCGCCCAGAGTGGCAAGGGCGCGGGCGGCAGGGCGCTAAGGGCGTTTGAGGAAAGGTCCCTCGCTTACGCTCGGGATGACAATGGTGTTGGGATTGGCGCCGTGCGCCAGATCAAAAAAAGTTGTCATCCCGAGCGCAGCGAGGGACCCTTAGTCATGCGCGGCAGCCCCACCCCACGAGGGCGCCCGAACGGAGGAAACGATGCCCAACCTGCTCTGTGTCGGCACGGCCGGCATGTCGGTGTGGTTCAGCCGCGACGACGGCGAGACCTGGATCCGGCCCTATATCGAATCCGGCCTCTATCTCGAGGCGCGGGTCTGGGCGCTCTCGGCGCATCCCAAGCGGCCCGGCGAAGTCCTGGCCGGCACCGATTCCGGCCTCTATCGCTGGAACGAGACCGACCAGAAATGGACCCACCTGCCCTCGGTGCTGGACGACTACGACATCTGGGCGATGGCGCAGGCGCCGGACGATCCCGACCTTATCGTGGTCGGCACCCAGCCCGCCGCCATCTTCGTCTCGACCGACGGCGGCAAGAACTTCACGCCGGCGCAAGGCACCTTCGCCGACGCCTGCATCTTCGTCGGCAAGCCGCGCGTCACGCAGATCCTGTTCGATCCGGTCGACAGGGACACGCTCTGGGCCGGCGTCGAAATCGACGGCGTGCACCGCTCGACCGATCGCGGCCGCACCTGGAAGAAGGTGGGCCAGGGCATCAACTCCGAGGACATACACGGCGTCGCGGTCATCCAGAACGGATCGAAGCTGGTCTACGCCACGACCAATCGCGGCCTCAACGTCAGCCGCGACAATGGCGAGACCTTCGCCTTCCAGGAACTCGACTCGCCCTGGCAGTACACCCGCACCATCGTGCCCCGCGCGGACGGCGACGCGACGGTGTTCCTGACCAACGGCAACGGCCCACCGGGCTCGACCGGCCGGCTGCTGCGCAGCACCGACCATGGCGCCCACTGGCAGGATGCGAAGCTACCGGGCGAACTCAACTCGACGCCGTGGACGGTGGCGACGCATCCATCGAACCCGAAGCTGATCTTCGTCTGCTCCAACCTCGGCCAGCTCTTCCGCTCGACCGACGGCGGCGACACCTGGACCAAGCTCCCGCGCGAGTTCGGCGAGGTCCGCAGCACGATCTGGCAACCGCTGCCCTGACACCCACGACCTCATCCTGAGGAGGCCGCCCAGCGGCCGTCTCAAAGGATGGGCAACAGGCGCAGTGCTCGTTCCAACCCTTCGAGACGCGCTCCTGCAGAGCGCTCCTCAGGGTGAGGTATTCTTGGGAAGACTGAGGAAAAGGAGACCCCGATGAGAACCACCGTCGCCGAGATCGCGCCGAGCATCTACCGGCTCTCGACCTTCGTGCCCAATGTCGGGCCGACCGGCTTCACCTTCAACCAGTTCCTGATCGACGCCGACGAGCCGCTGCTCTTCCACTACGGCCAGCGCAGCCTGTTCCCGCTGATCGTCGAGGCGGTGAAGACCGTGATCCCGCTCGCCAAGCTGCGCTGGACGACCTGCTCCCATGTCGAGGGCGACGAGAGCGGCGCCCTGAACCAGTGGCTCGCCGCCGCGCCCAACGCCCAGCCGGCGCACGGCCAGCTCGGCTGCAACATCTGGCTCAGCGACATGGCCGACCGCCCGCCGCGCGCGCTGGCGGACGACGAGGTCATGGACCTCGGCGGCAAGCGGGTGCGCTGGCTCGACACGCCGCACGTGCCGCACAACTGGGACGCCGGCCTGATCTACGAGGAGACGACCGGCACGCTGTTCAGCAGCGACCTCTTCACCCAGACCGGCCCCGCCGATCCGATCACCGAAAGCGACATCGTCGCCCCCGCCATCGCGGTCGCCGAGCGCCTGCCCTTCATGCCGCCGACGCCGATGGCCGCGCCGACGCTACGCCGCCTGGCCGCGCTGAAGCCAACGACGATCGCGCTGATGCATGGACCGACGTTCAAAGGCGATGGGGCGGCGGCGTTGGAGGGGTTGGCGGAGCATTACCAATTGTCACCCAGCCACACCACCAAGACATGAAAACGGGCGGAAAGCTCATGCAGAGTTCCTTTAGAGGGGCGAAGCAACATCTCAGATCGTATAGAGCACGCCAATAATACGGCGAGCGCTAACAAAACGTGGAGTTTTACTCTGATCCTCTTCGTCGTCTAATTCAGCCAACGAAACTATGGCTGATGATCCCAAACCACCCACACTTTCGAATTGCCAAAGCCTCCCGTCGGTATCGGGTACGCAGCCCCTCAACCTGCTTCTCTGCAAGCGCACCGAGTTCAACAGCACTTTCGAGCCCGGCAACTGCACGAACATAGAGATTCAATCGTTCCTCTTTTGCTCGCCGTATCTTGGTTTGAGCAGCCAAGGAACAGCGATGCCTGGCTGTGTGCGTGGTCGCTGTCTCGCGACTTCACCTAACTGATATGCAAACTCTCACGCCGTGCGGCGAAGACGCGACGAATGATACGCGCCACCAAGGATCAATAGGAGCCCATCATGCACTACCACCCTCTCGGAAACACCGGCCTCACCGTCTCCGTCGCCGGGCTCGGCTGCGGCGGCAACAGCCGGCTGGGGCTGGGGCGCGGGGCGAGCTTCGACGAGTGCGTGGGGGTCGCGCGAGCGGCGATCGATCTGGGGGTCAACTTCCTCGACACGGCCGAGGTCTACGGGACCGAGGAGATCGTGGGCGCAGCCGTGAAGTCCTATGACCGCGACAAGCTGGTGATCTCGACCAAGGCGCTGTTCAAGGAAAGTGACACGGCGGAGACGGTGACGCAGCGCATCGAGGCGTCTCTGAAGCGGCTCGGGCTCGACCATGTCGACGTCTTCCATTTCCACGCGGTCAATCCCGGGGCGTACGAGCATCATCGCGACGTGCTGGCGCCGGCGCTGCTGCGGCTCAAGGAGCAGGGCAAGGCGCGCCATGTCGGCATCACCGAGACGGGGCCGCGCGATCCGGAGCAGGCGATGCTGGCGCGTGCCGTCGAGGAGGCGCCGTGGGAAGTCATGATGCTGGCCTACAGCCTCGTGAACCAGGGTGCGCGGCGGAAGGTCTTTCCGGTGACCAAGCGCCGGGGCATCGGCACGCTGCTCATGTTCGTCGTCCGCAACATCTTCAGCAACGACACCTACCGGCGCGACGTGTTCGCGAAGCTGGTCGAGCAGGGCCAGCTCGACGCATCGGTGCTGTCCGGTGACGGCGATCCCCTCGCCTTCCTTGTGACCGAGGGCGGCGCGGAGAGCATCACCGACGCGGCCTATCGCTACGCGCGCCACGAGGACGGCGCCGACGTCATCCTGTTCGGCACCGGCAACAAGGATCACGTGAAGGCCAATGTCGATTCGATCCTGCGGCCGCCGCTGCCTGGCCCGGTGGTCGAGCGGCTGCACCGGACCTTCGGCCACCTGAGCGGCGTCGGGCTCGATCTGCCGGGGCCGGTGAAGGCCAACGTCGAGTCGATCCTGCGGCCGCCCTTGCCCGCCCCGGTGATCGAGCGGCTGCACGCCTCGTTCGGGCACCTGACCGGCGTCGGGCTCGACCTGCCGGGGCCGGTGAAGGCGTAGGGTCAGGCAAGCTTTATCCGTCGTCGCGGACGAGGTGGCTTCACCTTCCTCCCCATTCAAATGGGGAGGTGGCGGCGTCTTACGCCGACGGAGGGATCAGCGCCGAGTCTTTCTGTCTTCGGCGCTCCCGGACATTGCTGCGCAATGTCCTGCCGCTCAACAGCCGAGCTTCGCTCGGCTGTGACCCCATCGCCCCGTATGACGGGGCACTTCCCCATTTGAATGGGGAAGCAAAGAGTCTAGCCCTCGTCGCGGACCACGAAGCGGGCCTGGCGGACTTCCTCGGGCGACCAGCCGTCGGCCTGCATCCGGACGCGGGCGCGGTCGACATAGTCCTGGTCGAAGATCGGGGCGTGCACGAAGCCCAGCACGATCGAATAGGAGCGGAGATATTCGTCGCGCAGGAAGACGTCGATGAGCTTGGTCGGCACGACCGACCTAATGCCAGACCATAGTGAAGCTATTTTGAAGGCCGGCGCGGACCGGGGGAGACTGGTCGCCCAAGGAGGATCACGCCCATGTCGACGGAGACCGGAACCGTCCGCTTCTATCGCGTCTTGACTGCCCCGCCCGAGCGCATCTATCGCGCCTTTCTCGACGCCGACGCGATGTGCAAATGGCTGCCACCGCACGGCTTCACCGGCCACGTGCACTCGATGGACGCGAAGGTCGGCGGCGGCTACCGCATGTCCTTCACCAACTTCTCGTCGGGTAACAGCCATTCCTTCGGCGGCACCTTCGTCGAGCTGGTGCCCGACGAGCGCATCCGCCACACCGACAAGTTCGACGACCCCAACCTGCCCGGCGAGATGCAGACCACGATCATCCTGCGCAAAGTGTCGGTCGGCACCGAGATCGAGATCGTGCAGGAGGGCATCCCGGCCGTGATCCCGACCGAGGCGTGTTACCTCGGCTGGCAGGAATCTCTGACCCTGCTGGCGCAGCTCGTGCAGGCGGAAATCCCGGGCTGAAGGCCCCTCTCCTCAGACTCCTCTCCCCCTGGCGGGGGCGAGGAACATGAAGGGAGTGGCAAGGCCGGCCACCGGTGGTAGCGTTTCCTCCAACAGTTTCTGGGAGGAAACGCACAATGAGCTACGACCTCGTGATCAAGAACGGCACCGTGGTCGATGGCACCGGCGCCGCGCGCTACCAGGCCGATGTCGCGATCGTGGATGGCAGAGTCGCCGAGATCGGCAAGGTGACGGAGGGCGCCAAGCGCACCATCGACGCGCACGGCCTCGTCGTGGCGCCGGGCTTCGTCGATCCGCACACGCATTACGACGCGCAGATCTGCTGGGACGGCGCGGTCACGCCCTCGTCGTGGCATGGCGTCACCTCGGTGGTGATGGGCAATTGCGGCGTCGGCATCGCGCCCTGCAAGCCCGAGACCCGCGAGATCGCGATGAAGGATCTCGTGAACGTCGAGGGCATCCCCTTCGACGTGCTGAACAAGGGCATCACCTGGGACTGGGAGACCTTCCCCGAATTCATGGACGCGGCGGCGGCGCGCAAGCCCTCGCTCAACCTCGCCTTCATCGCGCCGCTGACGCCGTTCCGCCACTACGTGATGGGCGAGGCCTCGATGGAGCGGGCCGCGACACCGGCGGAGACGCACGAGATCGCGCGGCTGATCGGCGAGGCGATGGACGCCGGCGCGCTCGGCTTCTCCTCGACCACGCTCAACCAGCATATGGGCTTCGAGGGCAAGCCGCTGGCCTGCCGCAACGCCAGCCGTGAGGAGATGAAGGCCTATGCCAACCAGCTGAAGCAGCGCGGCCGCGGCGCCATCGAGATCGCGCTCACGCGGCAGGTCGGCGTGCTGGAACAGGACCAGTGCGAGCTGCTCGACTTCCTGCTGGAGGAGAGCGGCCGGCCGGTGACCTTCATCGCGCTGTTCGATCGCGACGACATTCCCGAGGCGGTGCGCGACACCTTGCGCCGCGCCGCGCCGATGATCGCCAAGGGCGCGCGGCCGCAGACCTCGCCGCTGCCGCTGACGCGCGAATGCAACATGGACAATCCCTTCGCCTTCGCCGCCTTCCCGGCGTGGAAGCGGGTGTTCGCCGACACCTCCAAGGAGGCGCAGAAGAAGGTCTACGCTGACCCGTCCTTCCGCACGCAGTTCAAGGCCGACCTCAAGAACCCGACTGGCTTCAGCGACTGGCGCAGGGTCGTCGTCCATGACGTGCGCAATCCGGCGCTGAAGCATCTCGAGCGCAAGTCGATCGCCCAGATCGCCCAGGAGCAGGGCAAGGACAGCGTCGACGCCTTCCTCGACACGGTGTTGGCCGACGATCTCGACACCGAGCTCACCATCTCCTCGTGGAACACCCGCGAGGACCGGATGCGCGAGCTGCTGAACAACCCCGCCATCCTGATGGCGCTGGGCGACGGCGGCGCCCATGTCGACATGCTGTGCGACGCCGGCTATCCGACCTACCTGCTGGGCACCTGGGTGCGCGAGAAGCAGGCGATCACCCTGGAGGAAGGCGTGCGCAAGCTCACCTCGGATCCGGCGGACCTGTTCGGCCTCAGGGACCGCGGCCGCCTGCGGAAGGGCGCCCCCGCCGACGTCGCGATCTTCGATCCCGCGGCCATCGGCTCCAGCAACCACGGCGAACGCCGCCACGACCTCCCCGGCGGCGCCAAACGCATCGTCATGCCCTCCCGCGGCGTCGAATACACCGTGGTCAACGGCGCCCTCACCTGGGAACAGGGCCGGCTCACCGACGCGAAGGCCGGCGTGGTGTTGCGGGGATAAACTCATTGGAGCGCGCCACTCCAGTGGCGCTCAAGCAAGATTGAGAGCGCAACTGGAGTGGCGCGCTCCATTGAACGTCTTCGTATGGTGTCGCGACGCCCCCTCGCCTATTCTCCGCTCGACCCCGGGATTTGAGAGAAACGGAGACACCGTGCAGACGACGCCGCTTTCGAAAGAGCTCCACGACACCCTGTCGAAGATCACCACCGCCAGCATCACGACGATCCTGCTGAAGAAGGGGTTGCGCAACGTCTGGATGCGCGGCACGCGGCCGATCAAGCCGGGCCAGGGCCGGCTCGTGGGCCGCGCCTTCACGCTGCGCTTCGTGCCGGCGCGCGAGGATCTGGCCACGCCGGAGAGCTGGTCGTCGCCGATCTCGACCCGCGCCGCCATCGAGGCGATGCCCGAGGGCGCGATCGTCGTGGCCGACGCGATGGGCGTCACCGATGCCGGCATCTTCGGCGACATTCTCT
>JAGNNA010000106.1 GCA_017990895.1 Reyranella sp. | reverse complement strand
CGCCTTGCCGAAGGATGGGCTTGCGCCGCTCGACGAACGGATCGGCGCTGCAGTCCAGGCCGCCGCCGACACGCTGGGTCGGCTGGGCGCAAAGGTCTCGACCGTGACACTGCCCGACTTCACCGCACTCTACCGTGCGGCCGAGGTGATGGTGAAATGCGAGGCAGCGGCCATGCACCGGCCGTGGATGGAGAAGACGCCGGAGCTCTATGCCAACCAGGTGCGCACGCGCATGGAAGCGGGCTTTTTCATCCCGGCGACGCAGTACATCGATGCGCTACGGTTGCGCGCCCACTTCGTGAAGGAGTTCCTGTCGACGGCGATGGACGGCGTCGATGCCGTATTGCTGCCGGCGATCCCCTTCCCGCTGCCGACGATCGAGGAGACGGACACCGAGACCAAGGGCGGGCCGGCGGTGCTGAAGATGGTGGCAGGCTTTACCGGCCTGACCCGGCCGTTCAACACGCTGGGCATTACGGCGCTCTCGGTGCCCTGCGGCTTCGACACGAACGGTGCGCCGATCGGGATGCAGCTCGTCGGCCGGCCGTTCGACGAAGCGATGCTCTACCGGATCGGTCACGCCTATCAGGGCGCGACCGATCATCACAAGCGAGTGCCGGTTTAGCTGGGGGCGCGCCACTCCAGTGGCGCGTTCAAGATTGAAGAGAAGACGCGCGACTGGAGTCGCGCGCCCCGGCATCAGACCGCCAGGTTGACCGTCACGCTCTTGCGCTGCGTGAAGCTGTCGAGCATGCCCTCGAGCGAGAACTCGCGGCCGAGACCGCTCTGCTTGTAGCCGCCGTAGGACATGCCCGGCGTCTGGCCACCGCCCTGGTTCACCTGCACCCAGCCCGATTCGATCGCATGCGCGGCGCGCAGGCCCTTGCCGATATCGTGGGTCCAGACATAGGCGGCTAGACCGTAATGACTGTCGTTGGCCATGCGGATCGCCTCGGCCTCGTTGCTCCAGCGGATCGCCACCAGCACCGGCCCGAAGATCTCCTCGCGGGCCAGACGCCAGTCGTTCGAGCGGTCGGCGAACACGGTCGGCATGGTGAAGTAGCCCTCGCTCAGCGGGCCGGTCTTGGGCGGCAGGCCGCCGAACACCAGCTTGGCGTCGGAGCGGTCGAGACCGTCCTGCACGTACTTGCAGACCTTGCTGTACTGCTTGTTGTTGATGATGGTGCCGATGTCGCTCGCTTCATCGAGCGGATCGCCGATCTTGAGGGCGGTCGTCTTCTTCTCGAGCTTCTTGAGGAAGCTGTCGAAGATGTCCTCGTGCAGGAACATGCGCGAGCCGGCCGTGCAGCTCTGGCTCTGGCGGGTGAAGCGCATGGCATTGATGATGCCGTCGACCGCCCAATCCTCGTCGGCATCCGGATAGACGATCGAGGGGCTCTTGCCGCCCAGTTCGAGCGAGACCGGCACGATGCGCTCGGCCGCGGCGCGCATGATCACCTTGCCGACCTCGGTGGAACCGGTGAAGGAAAGCTTGCGGATCTTCGGGTGGTTGGCGAGCGGCCCGCCGCACTCCTGACCGTAGCCGGTCAGCACGTTCAGCACGCCGGGCGGCAGGAACTCCTGGCAGATGTCGGCCATCAGCAGCACCGCCATCGGCGCGTCCTCGGCCGCCTTCATCACCAGCACGTTGCCGGCGCACAGAGCCGGCGCGATCTTGAGCGCACCCAGCATGACCGGCGCGTTCCACGGGATGATGGCGCCGACGATGCCGATCGGCTCACGCCGTGTGTAGGAAAGCACGTGCTCGCCCAGCGGCACCGTCTCGCCCTTGAGCTCCGAGCCCAGCCCGCCGAAATAGCGGAAGATGTCGGCCGCCAGCTTGGCCTCGCCGCGCGCCTGGGTGCGCAGTGCGTTGCCGGTTTCGAGCGCGATGGTCCGCGCCATCTCTTCGCTGCGCGCCTCGAGCACCTCGGCGATCTTGAGCAGGATCTTGCCGCGCTCGCGCGGCACGACGTTCTTCCACGCCGGGAAGGCCTTCTCGGCTGCCTCGACGGCGGCGTTGACGTCCGCTTCCGCGGCGCGCGGCACTTCGGCGACGGCGGTGCGCTTACCCGGATTCTCGATGGTGATGCGGGCACCCGAAGCGCTCTCGACCCACTTGCCGCCGATCAGCATGCCCTTGGGCTTGTAGGTGTTGGCCGGCTGGGCCTGGGTCTTCATCTCGGCAGTGGCGGTCGACATAGGGGTCCTCCGGGATCCAGAAAAACGGGCCGGAGTTTGGCCCGCAGGGCGCTGCGCTACAAGCGGAACGACCGCCCCTCGATACCGGCCTGGAACGGGCCACGACGTCGCCGGAATTCCGGTGGCGACAACGGGCCGAATGTCGGATTGTTCGCCGTCATTCGGAGAAGGACGAGATGAAGCGATTCCTGATCGGCCTTGCGTTGACCATGGGGTTCCTGGCGGCCGGCAGCGCCTGGGCCGGCACCCTGGACGACGTCGCCAAGAACGGCGTGCTCCGCGGCGGCTTCCGCGAGAACGCCCATCCCTTCGCCTACAAGGGTCCCAACGGCCAGCCAGCCGGTTTCATGGTCCAGCTCTGCGAGGCCGTGGCCAGGGACATCGCACAACAGCTCAAGCTGCCGGGCCTCAAGGTCGAGTTCGTGCCCGTCACGACCGAGAACCGCCTCGACATGATCAAGCAGGGCAAGATCGACCTGCTCTGCGACTCGCTCACCGAAACGCTCGACCGCCGCGCCGTGGTCGATTTCTCCATCACCACCTTCGTCGACGGCACCAGCTTCGCCATCCGCAACGATGGTCCCCGCGACCTGCAGGACCTCGCCGGCAAGAAGGTCGGCGCGGTCGCCGGTACCCTGACCGAGGAGGAGCTGCGCAAGGCGCTGGCCTCCATTCACGTCAACGCCACAATCGTGCCCTTCACCGACTTCACGGCGGCGATGACGGCGCTGGAGAAGGGCGAGATCGCCGCCTATTTCGCCGGCGGCGCGATGCTGACCGCGATGATCAAGGATCACAAGGACGCCGCGCGCATCCTGCTCGCCGACACCTATCTCAGCCTCGAGCCCTTCGCCCTGGCCATGAAGCTCGGTGAAGGTCCGTTCCGCCTCGCTGTCGACCGGGCGCTGAGCCACATCTACCGGTCGGGCCAGATCGCCACGATCTTCAGCGACGTGTTCGGCAAGAATGCGAGGCCGACGCAGCAACTGCAGACGCTTTACATGATCGCGACCTTGCCGGAATAAGCTGCAGGAGCCATTTCCAGCCAATGTCGCGTCCCTTCCGCCTTTCCGTCCTCGACCAGTCGATCGCCGTCTCGGGCCGGCCTCAGGACCAGTCGATCCGCAACACCGTGTCTCTCGCCAGGCATTGCGAGGCGCTGGGCTACGAGCGCTTCTGGGTGTCGGAGCATCACAACCACCCGACCATCGTCGGGACCGCGCCCGAGATCGTGATGGCGGCGATCGCCGCCACGACCGAGCGCATCCGCATCGGCAGTGCCGGGATCATGTTGCCGCACTATTCGCCGTTCAAGGTGGCTGAGGTGTTCCGCGTGCTCGAGGCGCTGGCGCCGGGCCGCATCGACATGGGCCTCGGCCGGGCGCCCGGCTCGGATGGACGCACCGCCTTCGCGCTCAATCCCGCGGCCAACGAGCGGCCCGAGCATTTCCCCGCCGACGTGCGCGACCTGATCGCCTGGGTCAACGACGAGCCGCTGATCGAGCGCCATCCCTTCGCGACGGTGAAGGCCTTTCCGCAGAGCCCGACCGCGCCGGAGGTCTGGATTCTCGGCAGCTCGGACTATGGCGCGCAGGTCGCGGCGCTGTTCGGCCTGCCCTACTGCTACGCTTGGTTCTTCAGCGACGGCGCCGGCGGCGAGCGCGCCATCGATCTCTACAAGCGAACCTATCGTCCGAGCGCGCGCCATCCCGAGCCGCACTCCGCCCTCTGCGTCTGGGCGCTCGCCGCCGAGACGATGGAGAAGGCGCAGTACCACTTCACCTCGCGGGCGCTGAGCCGCATCAATCGCGACAAGAACATCCTCGGCCCGCTGCTGCCGCCCGACGAGGCCGCCCAGGCGCCGCTCACCGCTTACGAAGCGGCGAAGATGGAACAGTTCCACAAGGACTCCTTCGTCGGCACCGGCCCCCAGGTCGCGGCCCGCATCACCGAGCTGAAAGACCGCGTCGGAGTCGACGAGATGGCCGTTGTCACCTGGACCCACGACGAACAGGTCCGCCGCGACAGCTACACCGAACTCGCCAAGGCCTACGGCTTCGCGCCGTAAACCTTGGCGCAACGGCTCAGCGCGGTTCCGTCCAGCTTTCCGAGAACGCCAGCGCCGAGGTGCTGAAGGGACGGCCTTCGCGCTCGCGCGGCCAGGGCTTGCCGCGGGCCTGCTGGCCGTTCAACGTCAACCGGCCGGAGAGCGCCGGGACCAGCACGGTGCAGACACCGTAGGGCCGCGGATTCGGCTCTTTGTTCGGCTCGGTGTGGATCAGCAGCGGATCGCCGATGTCGTGCCATGTAAGTACGATCTCGGCGTCGGCCGCCGAGACGTACTCGGTCCAGAAATAGCGCGGGTCGCCGGCCTTGCTGAAATCTGCATCGATCACGGGGATCGACAGGTCCTTCAGCTCGGGATTGAGCATCCCCTGCACGGTCTGCTGCAGCCAGCGCGCCATGGCGATGTTGTCCGAATAGATGCGCCAGTGGCCGTGCGTCAGCTCGCTCTTCAGGTAGAGCACGTGGCCCGGACCAGCGGGGCAGAACAGGATTCGCCAATAGCTGGCATCGGTCGAATTGGGATCCCCATCTTTTTCGCTGAGACGAAGGAACGGATTCTCGCCGGTCAGGACGACACGGTGCGGGTCAGCGACACTCATTTTGTTCTCCTCCTGGATTCCAGCGACGGGCGCAACCGCTGCGGCGGATGGGCGTTTCCCGAACCTAGCCTAGCAGGAGGTCCCGTATGGGCGAAGTCTTTGGGCGCAGAACGATGAAGGTTCTCGCCGGTGTCGTTGGAGCCTCGCTGGTTGCTTCCAGCGTCATGGCACAGATGCAGAGCGACCCGCCCGGGCGCGTCGGGCGACTTGCTTTCGTGGACGGCACCGTTTCGTTCCACGACGATGAGGAACGGGGTTGGACGAAGGCCATCGTCAACACGCCTCTGACGACGGGCGATGCGTTGTGGACCGAACCCAACTCCCGGAGCGAAGTTTCTCTCGCAGGCAGCCGCATCCGCATGGACGGTTCGACCGAACTCGACATGTCGCAAATCGACGACAGCCGGGTGCGCCTGCAACTGGCGCAGGGTCGGGTTGACGTGAAGACGGCCCACATGGACACCTCGCAGCCCTACGAGATCGTCACTCCGCGCGGCACCATCGCGCTGCAGCAGCAGGGCGACTACTACGTCGAGGCGGGCTCCCAGCAGGATTCCACGCGGCTGGGCGTCCGCGCCGGCGCCGCCCAGATCCAGGGCCTGAACGGGCAGGTTCTCGCGGTGCGTCCGGGCGAGGTTGGCGAGGTCTACGGGGACGGATCCTCAATGCAGCTCAAGACCGTGCGCGCCGCCCCGCCGGCGCCGGCCGCGTCGTGGGCCGCGCGTGACAGGCAGGTCGTTTACGAACAGCCGCCTCAGTACATTCCCGCCGGCATGACGGGCTACGAAGACCTGAATGCCTACGGCAACTGGGTCAACGACGGCAGCTACGGGCAGGTCTGGGTACCGCGCTCGACGCCGGCCGGATGGGCTCCCTATCGCACCGGCCACTGGTCCTACGTGAAGCCGTGGGGCTGGACCTGGATCGACGAGCAGCCGTGGGGATTTGCGCCCTATCATTACGGGCGCTGGGCCAACAGCAACAATCGCTGGGTCTGGGTCCCGCCGCAGCGCGAAGAGCGGCCCGTCTACGCGCCCGCATTGGTCGCCTTCCTGGGCGGCCTTGAACTGGCGGCCCAGCTGGGCAATCAGGGCAGCAACATGGGTCCTGTGGGCTGGTTCCCGCTGGGTCCGCGTGAGGTTTACGTTCCGCCCTACTCTGCCAACCGTGACTATTACCAGCGCATCAATCGTGCGGCGCGCATCCAGGAGCGTGAACTCGAAGAGCGCTGGGAGCGCGCGCAGCGTCGCGAGGCCTTCATTGCCGGGCAGAACTCGGTGCTGGCCAACCAGGGCTTCGCGACCGTCGTACCCTCTCAGGCGTTCGTTCGGTCGCAGCCTGTCCAGCGGGCCGTTCTGAAAGTCCCCGCCGACAGGCTTACGAAGGCTGCCGTAGCGCCGGTTTCCGCGCCGCCGGCCCCGACGGTTTCGGTTGCGTCGATGACCGACGCGAAGGCTGCCGTCAAACCCGACCTTGGCGACCAGAAGTCGGCTCCTGCCGATGCGAAGCGCGCCGCGAACGCCAGGACCGCCACGCCTGATGTCCCGGTCGCCAAGACGGCAGTCGCCGACATGCCGACGCTTGCCAAGCCGCAGGCGGCCGATCGCAAGGCGGCTCCGGGTCCGAAGCTCGCCTCGACAGACGGCAAAGCCGGCACGGATGCAAAGGCTTCAGGCGACAGCAAGTCTGCTCCGGCGCTGCGGCCTCGCCAGGGCGCCGCTCCTCCGGCGCTCAAGGAGACTGACAAAGACGAGCCGAACCGGGCCCGGCAGGCTCCGGCCAACCCGGAGCGTGGCAAGCCCAGTGCCGAGCAGCCGAAGGAAGCCGCCCCGGCGCCGCGGAAGCCTGAACTCGCCTCGCCCGACGCGTCGCCGGCGAAGCGCGACGAGCAGCGGCAGCAGGGGCAGAACCGAAGCCAGCCCGATCGCGATGAGTCGAAGCAGGCTGCACCGGCCCAGCAGAAGCCGAATGCCGGACCGCAGCCCCGTCAGGAGGAACCGAAGCAGGCGGCGCCTGCTCCGCAGCGGCCGACCGTGAACCCGCAGCAGCGTCAGGAGGAGCCTCGTCAGGCGGCTCCGCAGCCGGCGCCTCGCCAGGAAGCGCCGCGTCAGGAAGCCCCACGACAGGCCGCGCCGCAGCCAAGCGCCGAACCGCAGCAGCAGAAGCAGGAGCAGGCCCAGCCGCCGCAGCAGCAGCAGCCTCAACAGCAGCGCGGCAACAATGGCGGCGGCGGCGACAACAACAACAAGAAGGACAAGGACTAGCTCGTCCTCCTTGAGAAGGCCTTTGAGACCGGCCTACAGAACCTGGTTGCGGAGCGTCGTCTCGCCCCGCCACAGGCGGTCGAGATTCTCGATCAGGATGTCGATGACGTTGTCTTCATAGGCCCGGGTTTCGCCGGCGGTGTGGGGTGTGATGACGACATTCGGCATCGTCCAGAGCGGCGATGCCGCCGGCAGCGGCTCCTCGGCGGTGACGTCGAGCGCCGCCGCCCAGATCTTATTACCCTCCATCGTCCTGATGAGGGCCGCTTCGTCCGCGACCTTGCCTCGGGCGACGTTCACGAAGACCGACGAAGGCTTCATCGCCGCGAAAGCCGCCGCGCTCATCAGGCCAGTCGTCTCCGGTGTCAGCGCGCAGGTCAGGGCCACGATGTCGGCGTGGGGCACCAGTTTGACCACGTCGTCCATGCCGTGGATCTCGTCGGCGCCATTGGTTCCAGCCTTCGGGTCGCGGCGGATGCCGACCACCTTCATGTCGAAGGCCTTGGCGAGCTTGGCGAGATGGCTTCCGATCCGGCCCATGCCGACGATCAGGATCGTCTTGCCGCCGAGTTCGTCCTCGCGCTGGGTGAGGTCGCCCAGCATGCCGCGCCACACCTTTTTGTGCTGATTGTCCCGCGCCTCCGGCAGGCGGCGATAGACGGCCAGGATGAGGGCCAGCGCATGCTCGGCCACGGCCCGGGCATTGACGCCCGCGGCGCTCGCGAGGCGGATACCCTTGGCGCCCAGCATTTCCTTAGAATACTGGTCCATGCCGGAACTGATGGACTGGATGAATTTGAGCCTGGTGGCATGCGGGATGATGTCGTTCTTCCACATGCCCGAGACCGAGACGACATCGGCTTCGCCCACCCGCTGCACCAACTCGTCGTAGCTGCGCACCTGGAAGCTGTTGATGCCGGTATTCCGGGCATCGAACCGGGCCTTCATCTGGTATGCCGCATGCGCGAAGCAGATTGTCAGTTTATCTCGTGTCGGAAACATGGAACTCCCCCTGCACTAGATGCCACACTAGCCTGAACGACGACCCTGGGGGAACAAGATGAGCCGCAATCCACTCCGCGAACGCCTGAACGAGGGCAAGCCGACGCTCGGCACCCACATCCTGTCGGCCTGGCCGACCCTGGTCGAACTGATCGGCCACTCGAAGCAGTACGACTATGTGGAGTTCACCGCCGAGTACGCGCCCTTCACCATGCACGACCTCGACAATCTCGGCCGCTCCTTCGAGCTGATGGGCATGTCGGGCATGATCAAGATCGAGCAGACGCAATACACGCACCAGGCCATGCGGGCGATCGGCTCGGGCTTCCAGAGCGTGCTGTTCGCCGACATCCGCTCGGTCGAGGACGCAAAGGCCGCCGTCGACGCAGTTCGCGCCGAGACCACGATGGCGCAGGGCGCGCGCGGTCGCGGTCGGCTGGGCGTCGGCATGCGGCGCGACGTCGGCACGGTCCGCACCGGCGGCACGCCCGCCTATGTCGATGCGCTGAACGAGGTCGTGATCGCCATCATGGTCGAGAAGAAGTCCTGCGTGGACGATCTCGACCGCATCCTCGACGTGCCGGGCCTCGACATGGTGCAGTTCGGCGCCTCGGACTTCTCGATGAGCATCGGCAGGACCGGCCAGTACAGCGATCCCAACGTGCTGGCGGCCGAGAAGAAGACGATCGAGACCGCCCTGAAGAAAGGCCTGCATCCGCGGGTCGAGCTGCGCGATCCCAGCCAGGCCGCCAAGTATCTCGACATGGGCGTGAAGCATTATTGCATCGGCTGGGACGTCCGCATCCTGGCCGACTGGTGGGACACCAAGGGCGCCGAAATGCGCGGCCTGCTTGGCGGCGCGGCGACCGCGCCGGCCAAGGGACCGGCCAAGCAAGGCAACTATTGAGCCCCGGGATGAAGCCCCCTCTGGCACCGCGACACCCGTCGCGGCGCACCCTGCACGGCGTCACGATCACGGACGACTACGCTTGGCTCAAGGACGCGAACTGGCAGGAGGTACTGCGCAATCCGTCGCTGCTCGATCCCGGAATCCGCGCCTATCTCGAAGCCGAGAACGCGTACGCCGAGGAGAGGCTCGGGCCGACGCAGGCGCTACAGAAGATGCTGGTCGCCGAGATGCGCGGCCGCATCAAGGAGGACGATTCCGGCGTGCCCACGCCGGACGGGCCGTTCGCCTATCTGTGGAAGTTCCGCGAGGGCGGCCAGCATCAGCAGATCGGGCGCACGCCGCGCGACGGCGGCGAGATGCAGACGATCCTCGACGGCGACGCACTGGCGAAACAGTCGACCTATTTCAAGTTCGGCGGCACGCGGCACTCCCCGGATCATCGCCTCGAGGCGTGGAGCGCCGACCTGCTCGGCTCGGAGTTCTACACCGTGCGCGTCCGGCGCTGGGACACCGGTGAAGACCTGCCCGACACTCTGACGGAGACCAGCGGCAGCGTCGTGTGGGGTCGCGATGGCTCGTTCTTCTTCTATGTCCGGGTCGACGAGAATCATCGTCCGCTGAAAGTCTACCGGCACCGGCTGGACGCAGCGCAGGCCGACGACGTGCTGGTCTACGAGGAGAAGGACGTCGGCTGGTTCACCCGCATCGCCGAAAGCGCCAGCGGGCGCTTCTGTATCGTTTCAGGCGGCGACCACGATACGACCGAACAGCGGTTGATCGATCTCTCCTTGCCCAATGCGGAGCCACGGCTGATCGCGCCGCGTGAAAAGGGCGTGCGCTACAGCGTGGCCGATCGCGGCGACGCGCTGTTCATCCTCACCAACGAGGGCAGCGCCATCGATTTCAGGATCGCGACCGCGCCGCTCGCCGCGCCGGAACGGGCGAACTGGCGCGAGCTGGTGCCGCATCGGCCGGGCACCTACATCCTCGACATCGAGCTGTTCGCCGGCCATCTCGCGCGGCTGGAGCGCGCCAACGCCCTGCCCTCGATCGTGATTCGCGATCTCGCGACCGGTGCAGAACACGCGATCGCCTTCGACGAGGCTGCCTACGCGCTCGACATGTCGGGTGGCTACGAGTTCGACACCACCACCCTGCGCTTCGTCTATTCGTCGATGACGACGCCGTCGGAGGTCTATGACTACGACATGGCGACCCGGCAGCGGACCCTGCGCAAACGCCAGGTCATCCCCTCCGGTCACGATCCGGCGGCCTATGTCACGACACGCATCATGGCGAGGGCACACGATGGCGCCGAGGTGCCAGTGTCCATCCTCCATCGCCGCGACCTGGTCCGCGATGGCCGCGCCCCGCTGCTGCTCTACGGCTACGGCTCCTACGGCATGGCCATGCCGGCCTCCTTCTCGGCCAACCGCCTGTCGCTGGTCGATCGCGGCTTCGTCTATGCCATCGCCCATATCCGCGGCGGCGCCGACCGGGGCTGGTCGTGGTATCTCGACGGCAAGCGCGAGAAAAAGACGAACACGTTCGATGATTTCGTCGCGGCCGGCCGCGCCATGATCGAGGCCGGTTACACGTCGGCGGGACGCATCGTGGCCCATGGCGGCAGCGCCGGCGGCATGCTGATGGGCGCGGTTGCCAACCGGGCGCCCGAACTCTTCGCCGGCATCATCGCCGAGGTGCCCTTCGTCGACGTGCTCGCGACCATGCTCGACGACACGCTGCCGCTCACGCCACCGGAATGGCCCGAGTGGGGCAATCCGATCACCGATGGAGCGGCCTTCAACACCATCCGCTCCTATTCGCCGTACGACAATGTGACGGCGCAGCGCTATCCGGCGATCCTCGCGATGGCGGGCCTGACCGATCCTCGGGTCACATACTGGGAGCCCGCCAAATGGGTGGCGCGGCTGCGCGCCACCATGACCTCGGGCGGTCCGGTCATTCTGCGCACCAACATGGGCGCGGGACACGGCGGTTCGTCGGGCCGCTTCTCCCGGCTGGACGAGGTCGCGATCGCCTATGCCTTCGCGCTGGATACGGTCGGCCTTGCAGGAGCCAAGACATGAAAACGCGCATCGACACGCTGCTGAACGAGGCCGTCCAGCGGGGCGACGTGCCCGGTGTCGCGGCCGTCGCGACCGACGGGAGCGGCACGAGCTACGAAGGCGGATTCGGCAATGCAGTGCTGGGCCAGCACGCCGAGATGACTCCCGATACGGTCGTGTGGATCGCCTCCATGACCAAGGCCGTCACCGGTGCCGTCGCCATGCAGCAGGTCGAGCGCGGTACCCTGAAGCTCGATGCGCCGGCCCGGGAGGTGATCCCCTATCTCGGCGAGGTGCAGGTGCTGGAAGGCTTCGCCGTGGACGGCCAACCTCGCCTGCGCAAGCCGGTTCGCGACATCACCCTGCGTCACCTGCTGACCCACACGGCGGGGTTCGGCTACGATATCTGGAATCCGGAAATCCTGCGGTATCGCGAGGTCATGGACGTGCCGACCATCGGCACCGGCCTCGACAAGTCTCTGACGACGCCGCTGCTGTTCGATCCCGGCGCACGCTGGCAGTACGGCATCGGCATCGACTGGGCCGGCAAGATGGTCGAGGCCATGACGGGCCGGAAGCTCGGCCAGGTAATGCAGGACGAACTGCTCGGCCCGCTCGGCATGGACAGTACCGGCTTTCGTCTCACACCCGCGATGCGCGCCCGCATGGCGAAGGTCCATCACCGCAGGGCAGACGGCAGCCTGGTCGCGGACCTGAAACGCGAGGTGCCGCAGGATCCCGAATTCGAGGCGGGCGGCGGCGGTCTCTATTCGACGGCCAACGACTACCTGAAGTTCGTGCGCATGGTGCTGGACAGCGGGAAATCGGCACGCGGCGAGATAGTGATGAAGCCCGAAACGGTCGACGCGATGGCCGCCAACGCGATGGGCGATTCGACGGTATCCTTGCTGAAGACCGTGATGCCCGCTCTGTCCAACGATGCGGAGTTCTTCCCCGGCGTCACAAAGCAGTGGGGCCTCAGCTTCCTGATCAACAACGAGGAGGCACCGACCGGCCGCTCCGCCGGCAGCCTCTGCTGGGCGGGCCTTCCCAACACCTATTACTGGATCGACCGCAAGAAGCGCCTCGGCGGCGTATACATGACCCAGATCCTGCCCTTCGCCGACGTCAAGGCGCTGCCGCTGTTCTACGCCTTCGAAAGCACAGTGTACGGGCGATAGAAAATCCCGTCTTCTCGCGGACATCGTACAAGCGGTGGCGGCCGAGCGACATCTACGATCATCGTGCGCTCACTCGGGCGGCGGCGTCATCGTTCCTGCCGGCAGCGCCGCGCAGTGATCGTAGATGTCGCTCGGCCGCGTGAACCAGACCTTGTCCTTCTGCGGATGGTGCGCGATGTGCTGCAGCGCCTCGCGCAGCGCCCGCAGGCGATAGGGCTGGCCCACGATCATCGTGTGAAGCGCGATGCCGCAGACCAGCGGCTGCTTCGCCGACTGGCGCAGCAGCTCTTCGAACTGGCCGATGATCATGTCGCGGAATTCCTCAGCGCTGTGATGGCGTACCAGCACCTGCGGACTGTCGTTGACCTCGATCGGATAGGGCACGCTCATCAGCAGGCCCGAGCGGGTCTTCATCCAGACCGGCTGATCGTCGTTCGGCCAGTCCATCAGGAAGTCGTAGCCGGTCTCCTTGAGGAGATCGGGCGTCACCCGGGTCGAGGCCATCCACGGCGCCATCCAGCCACGCGGCCGCTTGCCCGATGCCTTCTCGATCGAATCACTGATCTCCTGGAGGAAGCGTTTCTCGTCGGCCTCCCACATGCCGCCATGACGCTCTGCATTGGTGCGGCCATGGCCGATGAATTCGTCGCCGCGTGCCTTCAGCGCATCGACGATCTGCGGCGCATAGTCGAACACCGTGGTGTTGATCAGGTGCGCGGCCGGCAGGTTGAGCTCATCGAACAGTTCGAGGCAGCGCCAGACGCCGACCCGGTTGCCGTAGTCGCGCCAGGCAAAGGTGCGGGGATCGGGCGGCGGATTGGCGACGGTCAACAGGTGTCCCTCGCCCGCCCCGAAGGCGAAATGCTCGATGTTGAGCCCGAGATAGACCGCCAGCCGCTTGCCCTCGGGCCAGGAATAGTCCTTGCGCTCGGTGATCGGCGAATAGGGGTAACGGTCGTGATACGGCAGCCTGATCGTGTGCATTCCTACCTCTTGACGACCGCAACCTGGTTGTCGGTCTGCTCGACATTCATCTTCCGGAACCTGGCGACGGCTTCCGCATGGAAGGCGCATTCCTCGGGCCCCGCCTCCTGGACCGGCCGGCGCTCGTCGTCGAAGTGGCCATACTTGTCCTCGCCCCGCACCAGCATGGCGCTCACACGCGTCGGCGACGTGCAGCGCGCGTGCGTCGGGATGTAGCTGATGCCGAGGCCGATGCGACGATCGTTCGAGCGGTTCGGCCGCGAGTTGTGAACGAGATGCGTGTGATGCAGCGAGAACTGGCCGGCCTTCACCGGCATGAAGGCGGTCCGGCTGTGGTCGAAGTCGCCGGCCAGCTCCTGACCACGCGACAGCAGATTCTCCGGGTCCTGCATCTCCGCATGCGGCAGCTGGCCGAGCTTGTGCGAGCCCGGCACGACCTCCATGCAGCCCGCCTCGACCGGCGCGTCAGTCAGGGCCACCCACGCCGTGACGTGGCACGCCGGCTCCAGCGCAAAGTAGGTCGCATCCTGGTGCCAACTCACATAGGCGCCGGAGCCCGCATCCTTGGGCCAGACGCTGAGATGGAACAGGCGGATGTCGGGACCGATCAGGTCCTCGACCGCGTCGAGTACCTCGGGGGCATGCACGATCTCGTCGACCCAGGGGAACAGCAGGTGTGGC